>CAUZQF010000165.1:0-5727 GCA_963581905.1 Dehalococcoidia bacterium | reverse complement strand
TGCCGGCCTCTCCAGCTTGAAGCACCGCTCCAGGGAGTACTGCAGCTCCTCTGGACTCTCCACCGTCTCGCCGTATCCTCCAAGCCCCCTCACCACCTGGTCGTAGCGGGTTGGCAAGAGGTCTGTAGCCACGGGCTTTCCGTAGACACCGATCTGAATCTGGCGATCTATACCCCACGCGGAGTCGTTGCCCATAACGGCGACAATTGCAAGATGATGGCGCACCGCTGTGTCGAACTCCATGCCGTTGAAACCAAAAGCACCGTCTCCGGTGAAGGCCAGCACCCGCCGTTCGGGATGGGCCAACTTGCAGGCCAAGGCCGTTGGAATGGTGTGGCCCAGCATGCCCAGTGGCGGAACGTACCACCAGCTCTTGGGAACCCTGGCCGGTAGGTATGCGCGACCCCAGTGGCAGTAATCGCCGCCATCGAAGACGAGGTAATCGTCCTCCGACAGGTTCTGCCTGACAGCCTTGTGGACGGTCATCGCATGGATGGGAACCTCAGACCCAGCCAGCGTCTCCAGATGCTTGTCCCATTCTATTCGAGACTCACCAAGCACCTTGAGCCAGGGAAGGTCGGTCCAGGAATGTTTCGCCGCCTCCTCTGTAAGCTGCTCAACAACCGCGCCGACGTCTCCCGCGATTCCAACGTCCACGCCCCGGTTGCGACCTATCTCCGCCTCCGATGGATCGATCTGGATGATCTTGGCGTTGGCATTAATCACCGGCGGCATGGCGTAGCCCATTATGAGGTCCTGCTTGCGTCCCATGAGAACTACTACGTCTGCGTCGCCAACCATCTGAGCCGCTCTATTGAGAGCCCTATCGAAGAAGCCAAAGCAGTAGGGATGATCATCGGAAACGAGACCACGAGCGTCGCCCTCGGTCATTAGAGGCAGCTTCGTCGCCTCAATGAACTTGGCCAGAAACTCGCCGTTGCTGGTGTATGCGGCCGCACTACCCGCAATTAGCAGGGGCCTTTCGGCAGCGTTGAGTATCTGAATCGCCTGCTCGATCTGGTCTTGGGAGGCTCTCGCCGCTCCAATGCCCCGGTACTCAGAAGGCGTATAGAAGTTCACCTCGGCCTCTGAGACGAACTCCTGTTGAATATCTACCGGTATGGTCAGATGAACAGGTCCACGCCGACCACTGTAGGCCACTCGAACCGCGTGGGCGATCATGTCCGGTATGCGCCTGGGGTCTGTGACCATCCAAGAGCCCTTGGTGATAGGCTTGGCCATTCCAACCTGGTCGATCTCCTGCATGGCGCCTCGCCCAAGCTCGGATATCTCGGCGCAACCACTAATGGATATCAGCGGGCTGCCGGAGTGCATGGCAGCGGTCAGGCCTGGGATGGCGTTGGCAAAACCGGGCGTGGTGTACATCACAACGCCGGGCTGTCCCGTAATACGGCCCCAGGCGTCGGCCATATGCACTGCCGCCTGCTCGTGCCGCGTGTCCACGAACCGGAAACCCATGTCATCCATGTCGTTCATTACCGGCAGAACGTGGTCGCCTGCGATGCCAAAGACGTTCTTGACGCCCTCAAGTTGCAGGGCCTTGCCAATCAGTTGGCCTCCGCTGATTTTTCCGTTACTTGTCATATTTAGTTCGATACCTCCGACCTCCGTCGCTATCTTTAATACCCTGGTCACTGCGAGGCCAGCGCACTTACGAATTCTAGGCTCGCCCATACATAAAATTCAAAACTATTCGAGTTGGCTGGCCATGTCCTCAAGGTCCGTGGCCATGAAATCAAGCCAAGGCTCTCCTGTTGTATCAATCTCGACGCCGGGGCCGTACTCCAGAGGCTTGGGCACAAATGCTGTCATCATTCCCTGGTCGTGGGCAGCTTTCAGGTCGGGCTTGTGGGCCGCGACCATCATCACCTCGCCGATGTTCAGGTCCAGCAGCCGCGCCGCGCCGTGATAGACTTCCGGCTCGGGCTTGTAGTGATTGCCAAGAATATCCGGTGCCAATATGCAGTCCCAGGGAATATCTGAGTGCTTCGCCATATTAGTCAGCAGCGCAAAATGGCCGTTGGAAAGCGTCGCCAAGATGTAGAGCTTTCGAAGACGGGTCAGGCCCGGTATGGAATCGGGCCAAGGCGTAAGGCGATGCCATCCCATGTTGAGCACATGCTTGTCGTGTTCAGTAAACTCTGTGATGCCAAGCTCGGCCAGCACCTCTTCCAGGGCCTCAAGATGCAGTACGTCCAAGTTGGCCCAAGGTAGCTCCCCGCTGCTGACCTGCTCCACCCGCTTCCCGTACGCTGGTCGCCACCTGTCAAACAGGTCCTCCCAATTAATGTTCAAGCCCTTCGACTCACTTATCGCCTTGCCCTCTCTAATGATCGAGCCACGCAAATCAACCACCGTGCCAAATACATCAAAGGTCAAAGCCTTCACATCCGCCAGAGCCATGCCAACCACTCCCCTTCAAGCGTTCTCAAGTCTACACCTGAATTCACCTTTTTTACTCACTGGCAATTGTATCTTTAAGGGCTGTACTGTCAAGTAAAACGGCCCCATATGATGCCTTTAATAAGCCAAGTACTGTGAAAAGGATTTCTTGACATCGCACTAAGCGACACCTAGACTCCGGTTGCCTATGCAGACGTTCGCAAGCCACTGCAAACAACATCTATCTCAAGGGGAAATCATGACAACATTAGAAAAACCAGCAGCCCTACAGGGCATCAAGGTCGTCGACTGGACAATATGGCAGTTCGGGCCTATCGCATCCACAATGTTGGGCGACCTTGGCGCAGATGTAATCAAGATCGAATCGCTGGACGGCGATCCCGGACGCACCGTCTTCCGCGCTGGTGGCGTCGACCGCAGCCTGCCCGGTGGCCGCACCTCTTACTTCGAGGCAATCCAGCGCAACAAGCGGTCCATCGCTCTTGACCTCAAGAAGCCTGAGGGTGTCGCCGTGGTGCTGGAGATGATCAAGGACGCCGACGTGTTCGTGCAGAACTTTCGCAAAGGCGTAGCGGAGAGGCTGGGCCTATCTTACGAGGTGCTACGAGAAATCAACCCCAAGCTTATCTACGCCTCAGGCTCCGGCTACGGCCCAAAGGGTCCCGATTCGGAAATGCCCGCACTGGACTCGGCTGCCCAGGCGCGTAGTGGTCTCATGTACGCCACAGGACCCGAGGACGCAGACCCGTACCCTGTACAGGGCGTCATTGGCGACCAAATTGGTGGAATTACGCTAGGGTGGGGCATTCTGGCTGCGCTGATGGCCCGGTCTATCCACGGCATTGGTCAACTGGTAGAGGCATCTCACCTAGGCAGCGCCATCTGGCTGCAAGGTCTAGCCGTCGGCATGGGCCTGCTAACACAGGATCGCCCGCCATCGGAGATCAACAACAGCTACCACTCGCCAAGAGACGCCGCATTCAATCCTCTGGCCAACTACTACAAGTGCCAAGACGACAGGTGGATCATGCTGGCGAATTTCCAGGCAGACCGCTACTGGGCCGACTTCGCACGGGCAATGGGCATTAAAGATCTAATTGACGAGCCTAAGTTCCACGACATGGACGCCCGAGGGGAGAATCGTGTAGAGCTGATCGCTATTCTAGACAAGAGATTCGCGGAGAAACCGTACCCCCAGTGGGCGGAAATCCTTGCTAGTTCGGGAGACTTCATCTTCTCGCCAGTACAACGTCTCATGGAGCTTAAGGACGACGTTCAGGTCGTTGCTAACGGCTACATCGCCGACGTAAACCACCCGACGCTGGGGCCGATCAAGCTAGCCGACCATCCTCTGCGATACAGCGAGACGCCGCACAGTATCCGCACCGTGGCCCCGGAGCTAGGTCAGCACACGGAGGAGATTCTTCTGGAGATGGGTTTTGGCTGGGATACTATTTCTGGCTTGCAGGAGAAGGGTGTAATTCTTTAGAGACTGTCTAGACGAGGTAATGAGGAACTGTTCGCCGATTATATGGCAACGTCAGTCTCCCGTTTGTTATGATGTAAAGGTCATACCTGGTTTACCAGATTGGCCACGCTCCGGGTTGTCCACCAACGCCGGGGCTTTTCCTTAGCCAAAATGCCCTCCAGACCCGTTTATCGCACCGAACATCGCCCATTAGGTCGTTGACAGGGCCAAGGGTCTCCCATAGCCTTAACTAAATGACGGTCTTGGGCTTATTCGGATTTTTTCTCCCAAATTTCTCAGAGGTGAAGACCCTTTGACGACGCTGGTTACGGGTTGCGCAGGATTCATAGGCTCCAACGTGTGTCGCATGCTGACGGACAGCGGCGAGACGGTCGTTGGCGTGGACAACATGAACGACGCCTACGACGTTCGCCTGAAGCACTGGCGCATGGCAGAGCTGGAATCGAGGCCAAACTTCCACTACTACCATCGCGACCTGTCAGACCTCGGCTCCATGAAGTCGCTCTTCGTCAGCTATGCCTCAAAGGACAGCCCTCCCTTCGCATCTGTAATCAACATGGGAGCGCGGGCCGGCGTTCGTCCCAGCGTGGAGAATCCTTGGATCTATTACGAAGCCAACACTCTCGGCACCCTCAACCTTCTGGAGCTATGCAAAGGCTTCGGTGTAAAGAAGTTCGTCTTGTCATCCACCTCCAGCGCATACGGCGACAACACGCCGATGCCATTCACAGAGGACGCCAACACCAGCAATCCACTATCGCCTTACGCCGCCTCCAAAAAGGCAGCGGAGGCCATGGTTTACACCTACCACCACCTGCATGATATCGACGCCACGGTGCTGCGGTACTTCACCGTGTACGGTCCCGCCGGACGCCCCGACATGAGCATATTCATATTCATACGGGCCATCGCGGAGGGCATTCCCTTCACGGTATTCGGTGACGGCCAGCAGACCCGGGACTTCACCTTCGTTGATGACATCGCAAAGGGGACCATCGCTGCCACCAGGCCTGTTGGCTACGAGATAATCAATCTGGGCAACGACAAGCCAGCAGTCTTAATGGACGTCATCAACATGATCGAGGACTTGGTGGAGAAGAAGGCTGAGATAGGCCACAAGCCCATGCACAAGGCGGATGTTCGCGCCACCTGGGCCAACATTGATAAGGCTAGAGACCTTCTGAACTGGGCACCTCAAGTTCCTCTTGAGGAGGGCCTCAAGCGCTCTGTGGACTGGTATATGGACAACCGTGACTGGGCCAAGGATGTCATCGTCGGCTAAGGCTTTCCGCTGGCGCGCTCCTCGGCAGGTCGTGGCTCCGTCGTAGTCACGAGAGCCTCTCCTAAGGCGCCCCCTTCGACAAGCTCAGGGCGAACGATAATTTTCGAGCAAAAGTATCTCAAATAAGGGCAAAAAACGTTCGTGGTGAGCCTGTCGAACCACAGGCCACCAAATACGTCCTTTCTTTAACGCAGACCCAACCCCGCCTCCACCTCACCCATCGACTGAAACTGGATAGCCTCAATGCCCACGCCCCTGGCAGACTCAACGTTCTCAGCTACGTCGTCGACTTAACACACACTCTTGCGCGGGAATGTCCAAGCTTGCAAGACCCCGTTCGAAGAATGCCGAATCTGGCTTGCACACCCCCAACTCATATGACAGCAGCAGGTCATCAAACAGGCCCAGCGCTGGCTGCAACTCAACGCTGCGCCTGAAGTGGCCGAAGTCTGTGTTCGAGCCCAGCACCAGGCGGTATTTACCCTTCAGCCGTTCGAGAACAGGCAGCGCTTCCAGGTTGGGAGCCAATATA
>CAUZQF010000164.1:0-5742 GCA_963581905.1 Dehalococcoidia bacterium | reverse complement strand
GGTCCGGTAAACTCTTCTGAGAACTCGTGAGGCCGAACGGCATTGGTGACTGTGGAGTAGGCGTGTAGGCTGGCCAGCGAGTTGGCTCCGACGCTCGGACTATGTGGCATAAGGATCTTGTTGTTAGAAACCGCCATTTCGTTGACGCGTACCATCTCAGACAGGCCGCCCACATTCAGGATGTCTGGCTGCAGAATGTCGGGGTTTGCCAGGTCCATCAGATCGCGGAATCGCCACGCGGAAAGTTCTTGCTCGCCCGTTGAGACTGCGCAGTCCAAGGCGTCCACCACCTGACGGAGACCGCGCAGGTCGTATTGGGGCAGAGGCTCCTCGAAATGGGCAATGCCCAACTGCTCAAACCTGCGCCCCTGCTCGATCGCGGTTGGCACTGAATACCCGTTGTTGGCATCGAAGCTTAGCGGGACATCATCTGGCAGCCACTCGCGACAGGTCTGAAATATGGCCAGGTCCTTGGCTGGGTTGGCGTCCTGCCGATAGTCCTTCCAGTCCATGCGTACTTTGAAGGCCCGATAGCCCTTCTCGTACCCTTCCTGCACCTCTTCCAGCATCTGCGCCGGAGTCTTGCTCCAGCCGTTGCCTCGGCTCCAGTACAGAGGAATTTCTGTGCGATGTGCGCCTCCGAGAAGGGAGTACACGGGAAGCCCTGCGACCTTGCCAGTAATGTCCCAGCACGCCACATCGATGGCGCCTACGACCTGCGATGGCAACCTCGTTGCGCGTTCTCCTACTCCTAAAGCCAACGCCTCCCATATACGGCGTGGCTGGACTGGGCTCATGCCAACGATCATCGGCTTGATGACGTCTTCTATGTAGGCTTGAAAGACGCCGAGGTGGCGTGGGCCCTCAGCAATTCCTGTAACGCCTTCGTCCGTGAACACGCGGACAATGAGGCGCCCGCTGGCTGCGCTGGGGTAGCGTTGAGCGTCTGCGCCTTCCATTCCCCTGAGTTGATTCACTTTTATGTCAGTAATCTTCATTTCATTACCCCCATTTCGGCGACATCTTACCACTGTCTGATACTCTGTTGGCGGTCCGCACCAGGATTGACAGCATGTGCACGCCCGGGTAGCCTTCAAGCTACACGCTCCGAAAAATATATATGCCGACTGCTCCAATGCTAGGCAAGTGAATGGCGACCCAATATAGAGGTTTTAATGAATTATTTTTCTCTGACTCATGAACAACAAGAATGGAAAGACGACGTTGCTGCTCTGGCCGAAAAAGAGATAGCTCCCAGGGCGGAAGAGTACGACCGTCTCGCCAAATTTCCGCAGGAGTCGCTGGACGCCTTGAGGGACGCGGGTCTACTGGGTCTACGTGTGTCGAAAGAACACGGCGGGCTGGGCGCGGACTTTTTGACAACTTGCCTGGTAGTTGAAGAGATAGCCAAGAAGTGCCCATCAACCGCCATGTGCTACAAGATGCACCTTGAGTCTGTGGAAGCCGTGAGCCGCATTCCGACTGCTTTGCAAGTGGAGAAGTTTGTGAAGCCTCTGGCGCAGAAAAAGATATTCGCAGCCGCCCCTGGTGGGGAATCGAGAGGGCAGTCGGGGACAGACTGGCGTCCCATATCCGCACCGGAAACGCCTCTGAAGATTGTGGATGGCGGGTTTGTGCTCAATAACCTTCGCAAATCGTATGTCACCTCCGCTGGACACGCCGATCTGTACCTTACGTTCTGCAGGGTCGAGGGAGGTCGCACAGAGGGCCCACCGGATCTCCTTATCATCGAAGCCGACAAGATTGAGTGGCAGACCGTCGGTGAGTGGGACGGTCTGGGCATGCGCGGCAATTCCAGCACACCGATGATATTCAATGGCGTGGTGCCTCAGGAGAACCTGCTGGGCCTGGAACTGGAGGGTGAGAAGGAGCCGGTTATGCAGAAGTACATGAGCCCGGTGCTGATTCTCACCTACGGCGCGGCCTATCTCGGAATAGCGTCTGGCGCATTCGAGCTGGCGTGCATCGAGGGCGACAAGCGATTCGTCAGTGGCTCGCGGCGATTCGATAATCCTATCAACAAGAGACGTATCTCCGAGATGAGCGCGCAGATAGAGTCGGCCAGAGCTTTTCTGCATACTGCCGCATCCATGGCGGACGAAGGTCGCGCCGAGTCGCTGCTGCCGTACATACAAGCAAAGGTCATATGTTCAGAGGTTGCAGTGCGCGTCACTCAGGACCTGATGACTATCTTTGGTGGCACGGCATATGCCAGGCAACTACCCTTCGAGCGCTACTTCCGCGACGCCCGGGCGGGTCTCATCATGGGCATGGCCAATGACCAGGCATACGAGATCATCGGCGACCACCTGTTTCCTGATGCAGCTTATAAGTAACCAATGAAGACAGTTTGCCGGACGTCTCAGCGACATCCGGCAAACTGTTGTTAGTTCAGTACCTCTAAAGCTCTGCCTCAATCCGACGCTTGAAGTCCTCAGCGCCCAGCCGCAGCAGTCCCTGAGATGACACCGTAACGAAATTAGCGCCCAGCTTGATGAACTCCGCAACGCCGGCAGCGTCCGAAGGATTGTTGCCGCCAACGCCCACGTTTTTCCCACCGGCCCGTATCTTCGGCACAACCTCACTCATAAGCTGGCGCACGGCAGCGTTGCCCGGATTGCCCATGCTTTGCCCCAGGTCTCCGGCTGCCACGTGTAGCACGTCAACGCCGGGAACGGCCAATATGGCGTCCAAGTTCTCCACCGCCTCTGTCTCTTCCACCATGGGAATGACCAGCATCTCCGCGTTGATCCAACTCATGGACTCTTCTTTGGTAACGCCAACGCCGTAGTCGTGAGGCCTCCCGCCAGCGACACCGCGATGTCCCTCTGGATGGTAGCGGGCCGCCCGTGATATCGCGTCGGCCTGCGCGGCGGTATTTACGTGGGGCACGATTATGCCCTGGACGCCTCTATCCAGGAACCGCAGAATGGTGGAGTCGGCATGATCGGGAATGCGGGTGATTGGCGTGATGCCGAAGGACTCGGCGGCGCGTACCATGTGCTCCACCTGGTCCAGGTTCATTGGCCCATGCTCGCAGTCGATCATGACGAAATCGAAGCCGATAGCGCCGAAAATTTCTACTAGGTCCGGTGCGTTTCTGCTGATGATGGCCCCGTAGACCACTTCACCATTCTTGAGTTTCGCTTTGGTGGTATTAGTTCGCATATAATTACATCCTGCATTTAGATTTGCTGTCCGCGGCATTTTATAACGAATCGATAGGGCCGTGTACTTTGTGCATCTGATGGGCAATGAAATCCATGCTCTTGTGTTATTATTGCGTCGCCATTGAATGCCATGGACCGCTTCCTAATTCAGTTTAAGGTGAAGTTAATGAACTCCAACTCATCGGGCCACGTTGTCGGAACTCACGGAGAGTACTCACATAGACCGATGGTCTGGGGTACAGAGGCGATGGTTGGAGCGGGAACTCAGCTGACCGCACAGACCGGCATGCGCGTTCTCGCGGACGGCGGCAACGCCATGGACGCAGCTGTGGCGACAGCTTTCGCCGCTGGTGTGCTGGAGCCGTCTGCTCACTACACGCTGGGCGGCGAAGTGGCCATGCTGTACTACGAGGCGTCCACCAAGAAGGTTCTTTCTGTAGTAGGTCAGGGCTGGTCAGCAGCGGCTGCCACCATCGACTACTATAAGAAAGAATGGGGCGAGATTCCCAAAGGCATCGCCAGTACCACTGTGCCCGGTGTCATATCTGCCCTGCTGGCCATGTTAGCCAGCCACGGCACTATGAGCTTTTCTCAGGTAGTAAACAGAGCAACAGAGCTTGCGTCCAAGGGCTTTCCAGCGTACCAGCTTTTCACGAGAGTGGTCTCTGCTCCCGACCGACTAAGCAACCTTCAAAAATATGTTGACTCAGCTAGAGTGTTCCTCCCGGGCGGAAAGCCACCGGTATTGGGCAGCATTTTTAAGCAGACTGACCTGGCTCAAACGCTGTCGTTAATGGCCCAGGCGGAAGAGTCGGCGTTGGCGTCCGGCGGTTCACGGGAACAGGGCATCCAGGCTGCCAGGGACGTGTTCTATAAGGGCGACGTTGGCGTCAGGATGGTTAAGGCCCTGAAGGAGTTGGGTGGCCTCTACACCATGGAGGACTTCTCTGAATACACCTCGCCCATGGAAGAGCCCATTTCAACGAGCTATCGTGGACTGGAGATATTCACCAATAGGACTTGGACTCAGGGCATCGTGCTGCTGCAGGCGCTTAATATCCTGGAGGGCTTCGACATTGCTTCGCTGGGTCATAACAGTCCTCAGGCAATTCACCTGCAAGTAGAGGCATTGAAGCTCGCCATAGCCGACCGCGAGCGATATGCTGGCGATCCCGATTTCGTGGACGTACCCTTCGAAGGCTTGCTGTCCCAGGAATACGCGGCGCTGAGAAGGGGCATTTTGGATATCGAGAAGGCTCAGGCGGTCTATCCACCGGGCGACCCGATCAACATGAGGGCGGTGCTGAATGGTCATAGTGGCGCAGATCCGCTGCCTACGCTTGAAGAGGTCGGCGCTCAGGACGGCACAACGCATATCGCTGTGGCCGACGCTGATGGCAACATGGTGGCAGCCACGCCCAGCAGTTACTCCGCTCTGGCTCAAGGCATGGTCCTGGGCGACACCGGCATCGTCATCAACTGTAGAGGAAGCTACTTCTGGTTGGACTCGGATAATCCAAATGCGCTGGCTCCAAGAAAGCGACCGCGCACCACGCCATGTACGTTCCTCGTGCTGAAGGACGGCAGTCCGTACTTCACGCTGGGTACACCGGGCGGCGACAGCCAGACTCAAAGCTGCCTGCAGGTCTTCTCCAATATGGTTGATTTCGGAATGAACGTTCAGGAGGCCGTTGAGGCACCAAGGTTCTGTGGGTACAGCTTCCCGCAGTCGCCATGGCCGCACAAGGTGGCTCCTAACCGGCTGGTGCTGGAGGGTCGAATTTCGCAGGACGTGTTGGAGAGCCTTAAAGGCAAGGGACACGAAGCTGAATCGGTCGGCCCGTGGGGAGTAACCAATGGCTTTGTGCCGATACAGATAGACCAGGGCTCGGGTGCCTACGTTGGCGGCGCGGACCCAAGACGCGAATCCGTCATGCTGGGTTGGTGATCCGTTACGCTGTTAGCTAATTCGCTCAACCATGGCCGAAGTCAGGTTCTCTGCATTTGAGCGCTCCATCTAGATTAAGTGGAGCATTGGTCCCTTTATCGCTGTTCCGCCAGCGCAACTTTCGACTGACCTGGTCGTCTGTAATGCTGGGCGGCATGGGCCAGCAGATGGAAACCATCCTTCTGGCCTGGTACGTTCTGACCATAACGGACTCACCTTTCCTTGTTGGCCTGGTGGGAGCATCGCGACTGGCCGCAAACCTGATGGCTCTCTATGCCGGGGCGGTGGTTGATAAGTTACCGCGACATCTGATCCTTGCGGTGGTGGGGCTGGCGTGGACATCGACAGCCATCATCATGCTCTTCCTGCTTAAAACAGACCTGTTTGAGATTTGGCAAGTTTTCGCCATAGCCTTCGCGGGAGGTATTGGCAGGACCTTTGCCATGCCGTCGGGTCAGTCCCTGGCGGCGGACAGCGTGGCCCCTGAAAGGATCCCTAACGCTGTAGCACTAATCAATACCGGAATGGACGTCAATCTAATATTTGGCGCATCCATCATGGGATTCCTCTTTCAGGCCTACGGCATTGAAGGGGCGTATTTGA
>CAUZQF010000163.1:0-5763 GCA_963581905.1 Dehalococcoidia bacterium | reverse complement strand
GGGCAGCAACAGGTAGGCTTACACCGCCAAACGAAGGCGCTCGTTGCTGGGTTGAAGCTACCCGGCGTGTTGGCTTTCATACCGTAATCTCATTGGGCCTTCCTATTTGTTCTGGACGTATGCCTTATTAGGCATCGGCTTCTACCAACTGGTCACACATCAGACTGGCTGCGAAAATTGTCCTCTTTTCGGCTCCACTGGCGGGCGCATCCTCTCCAGTGTGGGTATAATGAATTTGGTTTGCCGTTACTGAAGTCATGTGTTGGACGATATGGACTGCGTTACCGTTCAGATATTTGAAGAGTTCGAAAATCTCCTCTCCGAGGGGTTTCTTGGGCGTGTAGCTCAATTGACCTTGGACCACGAAAAAATAGACCGCAACCTCAGTCTAGTCATTGCTGACGATGACACCGTCCGGGAGCTTAACAAAACCTATCGAGGCCTGGATAAGACCACCGATGTCCTATCCTTTGCGTTTGATAACCAGGGGCAGTTCTACGGTGATGAGGCTCCCCCGAGCGATTGGGACGAAGATGTCCAGTTCGTGTTGCCGGACTCTGAAGAGGGTGGACTAGGCGAGATCATCATCTCCTATCCCCAGGCCGCACGCCAGGCCGCCGAGGCTGGACGGGACGTGAAGGATGAGGTCACGCACCTGATCACTCACGGCATACTGCATCTGCTTGGCCATGACCACATAGAGGACGATGAGCATCAGGCCATGGCTGCCAAAGAGATGGCAATCTCGGCTGAAATATTGAGTGTGTCCAATGAGTGAGGTATTCTACCGCAAGTGGCGTCCCAAAATGCTGAGCGACGTCGTAGGTCAGCATCCTGTAACTCAGACTCTCCGGCAGGCTGTATCGCAAGGTAGGGTTGCGCACGCATACCTGTTCTGCGGTAGTCGCGGCACCGGCAAGACCAGCACAGCCAGGATATTGGCCAAGGCCGTGAATTGCCTATCGCCAGTAGATGGCGAGCCGGACAACCAGTGTTCCATATGCCAGTCCATCAACGAGGGCCGCGCGCTAGACCTGATAGAAATCGACGCCGCCAGTAATCGCGGCATCGATGATATTCGCAACCTCAGTGATAAGATTCGCTTCTCTCCCAACGAGGCCAAGTACAAGGTCTACATCATCGACGAAGTGCACATGCTCACAGAGCCTGCCTTTAACGCTCTGTTGAAGACGCTGGAGGAGCCGCCAGCCCATGCGATCTTTATACTGGCTACGACTGAGGCACACAAGGTCCCATTAACGATTATCTCCCGATGCCAGCGCTTTGATTTTCGGCGCATCCCTTTGGAAGGCATGGTAGACAAGTTGGCCATGATTGCCGAGGCGGAAGGCGCTGAGATATCTCTTGAAGCGCTTCGACTTATAGGTCGGAACTCCAATGGAGGACTTCGCGACGCCGAAAACCTGTTGGAGCAGGTTGTGGTGTCCTACGACCCTCCTATTACAGAAGAGAACGTTCGAAACCTTCTGGGACTGGGCGGCGACGAGATGGCTCTGGTTCTCGTGGAGCACATCGTTGGCAAGGCCATCGCCGAGGGTATCTCCGCTATAAATCAGGTGGCGCACGAAGGCAACGACATACGCCAACTGCATCGCGGCGTTGTGGAGTACCTGAGAGCTGTGCTCCTGCTTAGGACCAAGGCCGGTACTGACCTCGGTTATGCAGATGAGGTCCTGGCCAGGCTTGAGGCAATAGCGAGCAAGGCTGATCTGGCTCATCTGTTTGTATCGCTAAAGCTGTTCGCCGGTGCAGACCTGCGTCGCGACAGCTCGTCGCCCTTGCCTCTAGAGTTGGCCATGGTTGAGTCCGCCAGCGAACCAGCGCCGCCAGTACAAGCGGCCCAAGTAGCTCAAGTGGTCCAACAACAGGCACAGCGTCCCGTGGCCGCCGCTCCCAGGCCAAACGCCGAGCCCCAGCGTGCCGCACCTGCACCTAGGCAAGCAGCGCCATACGCTCCTCAGCCTGGCCGGCCTGCTACCAGCGCTACGCCGCAGTCGGCTCCGGTGCCAGAGCCAGCCTTTGCCAACGCTGGTGACGTGCCCTCTGAGCCCGCTGCCCGACTGGATTTCCAGTGGCGGGACATAACCCAGTCGCTTCGCCACGTAGGTGTAAAATTCAAGCTAGGTGGACTGCTCAATGTATGCAAAGAACGGGAAGTTGTAGATGGTACAATAGTCCTTAAATTCACCCACAAGTCCAACATGGAACGAATGCAGCAGGAGTTGGAAAACGCGGAATGCCGCAGGACGTTCAATGATGTGATTGCCAAGGCAATGGACAAAAGTTACGAGGTGAGGCTCACTGTATTGTCTGTCAATGGTGGCAGCGTCACGCAGAGCGCCTCGCAGAAAAGCCCGCTGGTGCGCGCCGCGCAGGCCATGGGCGCTCGGGTGTTAGCCGACAACGAGGAGAATTTCCATGATGAATCGCAAAATGATGAAGCAGGCCCAGGACCTTCAGAAGCAGATGGTCAAGATGCAGCAGGAGCTGGAAGAGGCGACGGTTGAAGCCAGCGTGGGCGGCGGCGTAGTGAAGGTCGTCGTCAGCGGCAAGATGAAGGTGGAGTCCATAGTCATCGATCCTGAAGCGGTCTCCCCGGACGACGTGGAGATGTTGCAAGACCTGGTACTGGCTGCCATTAACGAAGGCCTAGACAAGGCCCAGACCATGGCTTCCGAGCGTATGGGAGCCCTCACCGGCGGCCTCAACCTCCCAGGCCTGATGTAGGCGTCTCATACTCAGGGGCTTTTCGACTTAGACCTAGTCAAAAGTTCCGTATTAGTGAATCTTCTGAAATGAACGGACTTATCTATAGATGACCAATGAAGGATCGTCGGCGGCGGCACCAGTTGTCAGGCTGGCTGACGAGTTCAACAAGCTGCCGGGCATAGGTCCCAAAACCGCCCAGCGACTGACTTATTTCCTCATTCGTATGCCGGAAGAGGACGCTCGCTCTCTGGCCGAGGCCATCGTGGCCGTCAAGGACCGCATCGTCCTCTGCAATAGCTGCTATAACATCACGGAAATCAACCCCTGTGATATCTGTACCAACGTCAACCGCGACCAGACCCGCATATGCGTTGTAGAGGAGGCGTTGGATGTGCAGGCTTTGGAGCGGACTCATAGCTTCAGAGGCCTCTACCATGTGCTGCACGGCGTGATATCGCCTATGAATGGCGTTGGCCCGGATGATCTGCGTATTCACCCTTTGCTGGACCGCCTAAGAGGCGATTCTGTGGTGGAGGAGATCATTCTTGCCACCAATCCCAACCTTGAGGGCGAGGCTACCTCTATGTACATCCACAAGCTTATCTCGCCTCTGGGCATTCAGGTAACGCGGCTGGCGCGAGGTCTCCCCGTAGGTGGCGATCTGGAGTACGCCGACGAGGTAACCCTAGGCCGTGCCATCGAAGGCCGCCAGGAATTTTGAATCTTTAAGGCGGTCGCTACTTAGGGCAAAGCTCTGTGGTGAACGAAGCAATACGAGGGCCAGGCTTTCTGATTTTTTAAGGCGAGGGCCTTTTGTAGGCAGAACTCTCTGGTGAACGAAGCAATACGCAGGCCACACCGCAGGAACTAACAACTAAAAACTTGAGACTGATTTCTCCCATGGCCCCTCCTCGTACATACAAGACTGAAGCAGTTGTCTTAAAACAGATCTCTCTCGGAGAGGCGGACCGCATACTCACGCTGTTCACGCCCGACGTTGGCAAGGTGCGCGCTGTTGCTAGAGGTGTGCGCCGTCCCAAAAGCAAGCTGTCTGGCCACCTGGAGCTTCTTAATCAGGCCAAGGTCTCGCTGTCGTACGGCCGCAGCTTGGACGCCATTAACGAGGCGCAGTCCATTCGCAGCTTCCGAGGATTTCGAGACGATTTGCAGCGCATCTCCAAGGCGATATACGTGGCTGAGCTAGTCGACGGCTTCACCATCGATAACTCAGCCAACTACGAACTCTACCTGCTGCTGGTGAACTCCCTTTCTTGGCTGGAGAGCACGGACAACACAGACCTGCTTCTGCGCTACTTTGAGCTGCACCTGCTGGAAGTGTCGGGTTACCGGCCGGAACTGGTCAACTGCGTGGAGTGCAACACGCGCCTGGAGCCGGGCGACCACCTGTTTTCAGGCAGTTCCGGGGGTATGCTCTGCCCGGAATGCCGGGTGAACTCAGAAGAGTCTCTCATTCCGGTATCGCTGAACGCCATGAAGGTGCTTAGGTTCTTGCAGCGGGAAACCAGCTTCGCAAACGTTAATGAGTTTAACGCGCCTCCTCACATTCTCGCGGTCTTGGAGCGGCTTAATCGTGTCTACATCCGCTACCTTGTCGAGCGCGACCTCAAGAGTGCGGAGTTCATGAACCTGGTCTCCAGTACCCGTATCTAGGCCCCTACACCAGTTCCCCTGCTTTTCCAGGAACAAGACCTATGCCGCGCCATTACCGCCCGGTACAATATCTCCAGATTCTTAGAAATTAATGAGTGGGAGATATTGCAATGCCAGATGGCACGATTAAAATTCATGGAGCCAAATTTGTAGTCACAGTCGACCCCGAGCGGCGAATCATCCAGAACGGATCAGTCCTGCTAGAGGGCCAGCGAATTGTCCGAGTTGGCAAGGCGTCTGAAATGGAGGATGTGGCTGCGGATCGCGTGATAGACGCCTCCGAGATGGTCGTGACGCCTGGATTCGTCAACGGGCATATGCACATCAGCTACGCCCACGCCACCCGAGGCATCTTCCCCGACGACCTGGGACCTGATTACCTGCCCAACGTCTTCAAGTTGCAGGCCGCCATGACCGAAGAGGAGGAGTATAACACGTCTCTTTTGGGCATCACAGAGCTTCTCAAGTACGGTACGACCTGCTTCTTGGATCCAGGCAGCACCAAGTTTCTCGATGCCTGCATGGATGTGTACGAAAAGGCCGGCTGTCGCATCGTAAGCGGGGCCCACGTGTTGGATCTCCCCAATCCGGTCAACGTGCCGGTCTACGAGACTTCTGAAGCAATATCTATCATGGAAAAGACCATCAAGGAGTTCAATGGCAGGCTGGATGGCAGAATGACCGCCTGGGCTATGCCGTTCTCCTCCGACTTCGCAACCGAGGAGCTCCTGGTCGCCGCCAAGCGTATAGCGGCTGAAAATGGCGTGGGCATGACGCTGCATCAAGCTAACGGCCCTGGATCCGTCAGGGTTCACGAGCAGAGGTTTGGCAAGCGACCTGTTCAGCACCTGGAGGATATCGGCGTGGTTGGCCCCAACGTGCTGCTGGCCCACGTCATCGAGCTTGACGACAACGAGGTGGACATCCTGGCCAGGACGGATACGCGGGCCATTATGTGCCCAACTCAGTCGATGAAGCAGGCCACAGGCGTCTCCCAATTCGGAAAGCTGCCGGAGATGCTGGAGAAGGGCGTCACTATCGGTCTTGGCACCGACGCTGGCAACAACTCCAACCTAGTCGAGGTGATGCGTTCCATGTACCTGGTGTCGCTCATCTACAAGGACGGCAGGCGCGACGTGAGCATGATTCCGCCAGAGACTGCGCTGGAGATGGCCACGATACAGGGTGCGAAGGCGTTGGGGTTGGATTCAGAGATAGGCTCTATTGAGGAAGGGAAGAAGGCCGACCTGGTGCTGTTCGATACCAGGCGACCCGAATGGCGAACCCTTGTTAATCCGATCAACAACCTGGTCTATAACGCCGACGGCCGGAGCGTCCACACCGTCATCGTGGATGGCAGGG
>CAUZQF010000162.1:0-5785 GCA_963581905.1 Dehalococcoidia bacterium | reverse complement strand
CAGCACCCTGGACTTCCCAGGTCAGATGCCCGGCCGTTACGTCGCGCTTCTCTTCTACAGAGGCCACTGGTGATCGTACTGCTCACGGCAGTTAGCCGCATACGAAGCGCTAAAGGACGAACTAAAGGCCCTGGACTGCACGGTGATCGCCGCCAGTGTGGACACTCTGGAGAACACGCAGGTGATGATCGAGAAGTCAGGCACCAGCTTCGACTTTGCATACGGCGTCACACAGGCGGAAGCTGAGGCTTTTGGCGCGTGGTGGTCAGAGGACAGGGGAGGCTACATTCAGCCTGCGGAGTTCCTAATTAGCCGTGGTGGTGTGGTGCTAGGGTCCATGTACGCCTCTGGCCCAGTGGGTCGCATGGGCGCCGACGAGGCCCTCCGCCAGATCACCAACCGCGAACGCCGTCGCCACGAGTCCGAAGCACACTAGCAGAAGTCTTGCGTTACATATACTTTTCCGTCTGGGGAAACGGCTATTCCTAAGCCGGCTCTATCGTAGGTATCCGTCAAGATATTCTCCATGTGACCAGGGCTGTCCATCCAGCCTTGTACGATGAGCATTGCTAATTCTTCTTGAGAATGCCACTCCCTGATAGCAATACCGTTGATATAGGTCGTAGAAGAATATAGCCAAGCCTGGTATATGTTTTCCGCCAACCCAAAGGTGTAATACCCGTCATAAGTCTTCATGCAGTCGTAATCTACTGCAGAACCTCTCTCAGTGGGACTTAAACCGCGCAGGTTTTCGTGTTCGAAATAATCATTTCGCGCCATATCAGAGCTGTGATTCTGCGCGATAGCCGCAATTTTCGAATCGAAGGCAAGAGCCACCATTCCATGCCTCATCCGCTCGATATTGATTAGATCATGAATCCGTTCTGCAAACAGTTTTAGGTCGATTTCAGGTTGAATCGCAGCATTGGTAGCGACTAGGTCTTTCAATGACTCGAAAATACCGGTTGAACCGGATGCCACTTGAGCCGGTATTGACGTACTAGTAAGAATAACAACTCCAACTGTGGGTATCGGTGTGCGTTCGGGTGGACTGGCGCTAACGACGACTGTGCTGGGTATTAAGGTGGGGCTTGGGGAAACGGTTCGAAAGGGGCTCGAATTCGGGGACTGCGCCAGTAAAGCACAACCAATCGAGGCTGTTGCAACGAACCCAATCAATAATAATAGCAATCCCGTCGCAACTGGGGTTCTACGAGCGCTCCGCCCACTTCGTCCGAATGACGAAATCCCTAACCTTCTATTGTTGCAAGCGACACAAGTGCATGCAGGAGGATGTCCTTCTCGATACCACTCATCTCGTCGACTCGGCATTATTCACCTGAAATATTCCCAATATTCGTGTGATTAGATAGATAAGGTGAAGATTATCACACCATAATATTGGAGGCAAAACAAAGGGTCGGCCTTGCGACCGCCCCTTTTTCTCATTTGCTAAACTTATTCGAAACTACTCGCCGAACTTGTCGCCGGCCTTTAGGCCAACGGACTCAACCCATTCCGGGGACATGACTTTGCGAGCGCCTTCTGCTTGCACACGGCCTACGACGATGCTGCCACCGCTGGCCGCGACCTCGAAAGCAGAGTCGCTTATGCTTACGATCTCTCCGGGGGCCTTGCCCGTGTCGCCGCTGTTCTTGCTGGCCCTGAAGAACTGGATCTTGCTGCCGCCGAAGGTCGTTCCAGCACCTGGGCTAGGGTCTGCTCCCCGCACCAGGTTGTAAATCTCGTCCACGGACTTGCTCCAGTCGATGATGGCATCGTCCGCACGGCACCAGCCTTCGTAGGTGGCGTTGCTCTCGTCCTGCACGATCTTGGGAGCACTGCCGTTCTTCACCATCTGCACCGACTCGACCATAGCCTCCACGCCCTGGGGGAAGAGCCTGTCGAAGTAAACGGAGCCCAGCGTGTCGTCCGGGGTTATGTCCGTCTCCTTCTGCAGAAGTATTGGACCAGTATCCAGGCCCTTGTCCGGCCAGAATATGCTCAGTCCCGTCTTTGCATCGCCCATGATGATTGGCCAGTTAATTGAGCTTGGGCCTCGATGAAGCGGCAGAAGCGACGGGTGGTACTGAATGGTGCCCTGCTTCGGTGCCTCTAGAATGGCATCCGGCACGATGTCCGTGACGAAGGCCATGACACACAGGTCAGTATTTAGCCCTTCAAAGGCATCAATAGCGTCCTGGTTGCGCATGCGTCGGAACTGGAACACAGGCACGCCATGCTTCTCTGCGGCAACCTTGATAGGGTCCGAGGGCCTGCCTTCACGGTCTGGCGTGCAGAAAACGCCGACAACGTTTTCCCCGCCCTCAACCAGAGCGTTCAGTACGCTCTCGCCAAATGCTGCCTGTCCAATAACTGCGACGCGAAAGTCGTCAGCCATCTATATCCTCCTGAATGCACTGCCAGCCATTACCGGCCTGCATTAGCCTGATTCCCCTGACAATAGGGGTGCACGCCAAAGGTGCATCACGGATGATATACGGGACAGATTTTTGCGTCAACAATAATGCTCGAAAAGAGGTCGTCGCCTCCGCTGACATTGCAGGCCTTGCAGTCAGACTGCCTTATTGGATATTTAGTTTTCAGGCCTCGCAAAGGTATATGGATACATGGCCATTCCCGTATACTCATCAGCATGTCCATCGCGTCAAAACTTGAAGGGCAAGGGATATCCCGAGGATGGCTCGTTATCTCCGCCCCGTTTCTAGCCTACGCACTAACTGTCGGAACCGGCCAATACGCCTTCGGTCTATTCGTAGATCCACTGGAGGCTGAGTTCGGCTGGAACCGCACTCAAATCAACGCATCGCTGTCGTTCACCGCGGTGGGGAGCTTGGCCGCGCCCTTCATAGGCCGGTATATGGACCGTCACGGCGCAAGAATGGTAATGACGGTATCCATTATGCTCATCGGCCTGAGCTTCTTACTCAGACCTTTGATGACCGAGCTGTGGCAGTGGTATGCCCTCAGCTTCCTTCAATTCATTGGCTTCGCGGGCGGGTCCATACTTCCTGCCGGACGGCTGGTGGGCATCTGGTTCAGAAAGACTCGGGGCAGAGTGATGGGCATCACAGCCATGGGGAACAATTTCGGCGGGTTGACGTTCCCTCTACTCACAGGGTTGCTCTTCGCACTGGGTTCATGGCGCGGGGCCTACATCACTTACGGCGTGCTTGCCTTCATCGTGGCAGCGTTTGCATTCGCTGTCGTCCGAGAGAATCCAAACCAGTACTCCTCGTCCAGCAACAAAAGCCAGCGGAATGCAACAACGGTCGTCCTCACTGGGTGGACACTGAAAGAGGCGCTTCACAGCCGAAGTTTCTATTTCATCGCCCTGACCATCATGCTGGGCACGTTTACTTACAGTGCGGTCCTGCCCCAGATCATCAGCCACCTCACCAACGAGGGCATCCCCAGGGGCTCGGCAACGCTGGGACTGAGCATGGTTGCGCTCTTCGGCATGCTTGGCAAGTTCCTAATGGGATACCTGGCCGAGCGCATAACAGCTCGTTACGCCCTTATGATTGACCTGACTGGACAGGCCACGTTCCTCATGGCCTTGCTGTTTGTTGGCTTAACCCCCTGGCTCATGTGGGTGATAATACCTTTCTTCGGCTTTTTCCTGGGCGCATTTGGGGCCCTCTTCCAGGTGATAGTGCAGGATGCCTTCGGCATCAAGAACTTCGGCAGCATCATGGGTATTATCAACATCACAATGGTAGTCTCTTTCGGACTGGGACCACTGTTGGCTGGCATCACCTTCGACATGACTGGCAACTACCAGGTGGCCTTCATCACCGTGGCATGCTTCTTCGTTATTGGTGTGCTGTCCCTCACCCAGGCCAAGACGACGGCCCGGGAAGCCACATAGAAAAAGGGCCGCCCATTAATGGGACGGCCCTCGTGTCATGCTCCGAGACTACGGTCTTTTTATTCTACCTCTTCTGGAACTGGTGTTTTCTAAGCGTCGATCAACACCGTACACGCGTCAGCATCTGTCTGATTTCCAATAACGAAATCCATGGCGGCTCCGTCACCGTGGCCAGGATGCAGATCTTCGTCACCGATGTGAGCTGGCAGTGCATTGCCGGAAATATTGATAACCCGCCAGCCAGCCGGATCAACAATTACAGTGTCTCCAAACTCGTCAATAAATGGCTCACCGAACTCGTCCAGCGGCAATTCATCCTCGACCTGATAGTGACATACGTCGAACTTGGGCGCCTTTGCCGCGTCTACTGGTGCAGCGAACGCTCCCGTGGAAAACGAGCCTACCACCAGCACCGCAGCAGTCGCGGACATCATTCCAATTTTCTTCAGTGTAATCATATTCATATTCCTACAAATCTAATCTAAGTACCACTGCCACCGCTCAGCATCTCGGAGGGTATAACCTGTATTTGTTGAGGACGCCAGATCGGATCTCTGACGGCCTATTCCTGGATTGGAAGACTGACAACGTAACGGAATCAAAAGCAGGCTGTGTCGTCAATTACCTCGCCAGAAGCATCTCCAACGGCTGTGGAGCACTCATAGAAGCGGTAGGAATTTTCCTTTTCTTCATCCTCCGCCAAAAGTGAGGTTCTCGCTTCTGTGCAGGTTTGCCGCACAACGAGCCTCGTTAATTGATCCTCGGTTATTCAACCGTACGGTAGGAGAGGTGTGGAAAAAATATTCAGACTGTTTATCTCAGGCGTTGAACTGGACTGCCAAACAGGGTCAAATAGATTGCATAATTAGGATAATTTTAGGGCCTAAACCGGGTGATTCCCCCGTTTCTCGCGTTGACGACGACATTCTCAAAGGCGTACAATCAAGATGAACTTGTCCTCAAGAGTTTTTCTTGAGAATCATTAATTACAATTAGGATGGAGAACACAAACCAAGGCCACGAAGTAAAAATTTCGGTAGGAGAAAGCTTATGGATTCACACCTCGCTAGGAAAATCGAAAAAGCTAAGGACTACGCACTTCAACCAGAGCGGGTCAAATTCGCCAAGTACACAGCTACATTTAAGGGCGATAACGACGACCACGAAATTTCCTACGAATCAGAGGGATGGCGATGTACATGCTATTACTTCTCCGGCCACGACACCTGTAGCCACATCATGGCAATGCAGATGATGCTGGAAGACATGGTGACATCGGACCTGGCAGCGACGGTCTGATAAGCCAGCTGACCTACAAATGAATAAAAGAAAGAGGCCGGTTTTTTGACCCGGCCTCTTTTTATTTACCAGCTATTAGTACTGCTTAGAATCTGGCTCTTACTCTTCAAATCCTGAAAAGACTATGCAGGCGTTCTGCCCGCCAAAACCGAAGCTGTTGGACAACACCTTGTTGACTTCCAGGCTCCTAGCTACGTTGGGAACATAGTCGAGGTCACATTGCGGGTCCGGCGTCTCATAATTAATGGTTGGGTGGATCTGGTTATTGAGAATCGACTGTATGCAGGCCACTGCCTCGATGGCGCCCGCTCCGCCCAGCGCATGCCCTGTCATGGACTTGGTGGAGCTAATGGGCACCTTGTAGGCCTGATCACCAAAGGCCTTCTTTATTGCCAGGGTCTCAACCATGTCGTTCATGGGCGTAGAGGTGCCATGAGCGTTAATGTAATCGATATCGGTTACTTCGAGACCAGCGTTTTCAATGGCCCACTTCATCGCTCGCGCTGCGCCTGAGCCATCTTCGTCAGGCTGCACCGCGTGGAACGCATCCGACGACACCGCGTACCCGACGATCTCCGCCAGTATGTTGGCCCC
>CAUZQF010000161.1:0-5852 GCA_963581905.1 Dehalococcoidia bacterium | reverse complement strand
GCCCGCAGAAACGCTTCTATCTGTACAAGAAGTAGTCAGCCTAAGCTATTTCGTCGAACATCTCCGTGACATGGGTGGATGCCAACAGCGGATAGGCCTGATCGAAAAGGCTGGTGATTGATTCGGTCTGGCGCAGGGCGTCCCGAGATTTCTCGTATTCGGCCATGGAAGGCCATGTCTGCTCGGTGACTAACGTGCCGTGGGCTCCCAATGCCTGCCGGTAAATTGACAGGGCAGGGAAGCCCGCCTCTTCGGTCGCAGGCGTAATTTGCCGGATAACCGTGAGTAGCTTGCCACCCTCTCCGGGCTTTGGCGTGTACGTTCGGCGCACCATCAACATCAGGCGTTTCTCCCGTCCCTCTCTAAATTGACTTACTTGCCTTCCAACACGAAATCGGCAATACGCTCGCCGATCATCATCGTCGTAACGTTGGTGTTGGCTCGTATGCAATCTGGCATTATGGACGCGTCCACCACGCGAAGATTCTCGATGCCGTGCGCCCTGCCATGCTGGTCCACCACTGCCATTGGGTCAGAGGCCGGGCCCATCTTGCAGGTCGCCGTAATGTGCTGGCCCGTGGTTACCTCTCGCATCATCCAGTCGTCCATGGCATCGTCGGATGCCAACTCCGAGTCCAGAGGCTCTATGCGGTCTTCTACCATGTTGGCGATATCCGGGTGCTTGGCGAGTTCCAGAGCCTTGCGGACGCCTTCGCGCACCCGCTCCCGGTCGAATGGGTGGTCGAAGTAGTTGTAGAAGATATCGGGGTGCTCTTTGGGGTCAGCCGACTTCAGCTTCAATTCACCCGAGCTAAGGGCCAAGTCCAGTATCACTGTCAATCGGAGGCCTATTGGCATATTGCGGTCCCCACCACGGTCCACGCGTCCGGTGGCGAAGGACAGCATCGAGATCTTCATGTCGTTGCGCATGTCCGAACCGGTGGCGGTGTAGCGGCACATCACGCCATTTCTTGGGGCTAATGAGTCGAACTCGTAGCCTGGCTTCGTCTTCCAGGTGATCCAGGTCGAGGGGTGGTCTCGCAGGTTCTGGCCCACGCCTGGTGCGTCCTTGACGACAGGTATGCCGAACTCCTGGAGGTGAGGCGCAGGGCCCACACCGGAAAGCATCAGAATCTGGGGCGACGCGACGGCTCCTGCGCTCAGGATAATCTCGTTGCCCTGCACCTGGAATATCTCGCCTCCGCTCTCGACCTCGACACCTGTTGCGCGGTTTCCTTCGAATAAGATGCGCTGGATATGGCAGTTGGGCCGTAGCGTCAGGTTTAGGCGATGACGTGAGGTGCTAAGGTAACCTATGTTTGTGCTCCACCGAATGCCCTCGGGATTGTTGAACGGCGTCGACCCCACGCCGGTAACGTCGGGATTATTCTGGTCCGGGCCGTCGGGGTGGCCGGCATCGCGGCAGGCATTGTAGAAGGCAACTTGCGCAGGGGGCCAGTCCTCGCGCTTATAGCGGCGGGCTATGATAGGCCCGTCCGTGCCGTGGAAGTCGTCGGAAAAGTCAGTATCGGTCTCCAGTTTACGGAAGTAAGGCAGAAGATTCTCGAACTTCCATTCGTCATTGCCCTTGGCCGCCCACGCGTCGTAATCCTCGGGCATGCCGCGCAGGAACACCTGGCCGTTGATGGCGCTAGAGCCGCCTGTGACTTTGCCTCGAGGGACCATCATGGGCTGCGCTCTCTCGGTAGGCTGACCCCAGAACTGCCAGTTGTGGTCGGTTGTGACAACGTCGATGCCCGTAGCGTAGCCGAACTTCACCTCGTCGGGCAGGCTGTCGATGTCTGGATAGTCCGGCCCTGCCTCAAGCAGTAGCACCGAGGTGTCCGGGTTCTCAGTCAGCCGAGTCGCCATAATGGAGCCCGCAGAACCCGCTCCGATGATTATGTAGTCGTACTTCATAGGTCGTCTCCCGCATTTACTCAACATATCATTTGTTAATTACTTACGCCGCAGGCGGGATGATAGGCCAGTGGCTTTTGGCTGTCAACAGACTGCTGAGAAGTTGATTGACATGGGTTCTTCCTAAATCTAGACTGATCGGCAAAGAGACCTCATCCCCAACGCTTGCTCGGTGCTCGGAGTGCGGCGCAACCATATTGGTGACTTAATGAATTACATGGGGGTGAGGTCGATTCCCAATTACCTCACAGCTAAGTACAGAATTAAATAGACCTTTTAGGAGGACAACAGATGCAGGTCAGTGCGGGGGAACACAAGTACAACTGGCACGAGAAGTGGGCGCACATTCCCGACAGCGAGAGCGCACGAACGGGCTGGGCCCACCACGACATCGTCGTCAGCGAGACGGGTAACGTCTACTCCTTCCATCAGGCCGACCCCACGGTACTGATCTTCGATGAGCAGGGCAATTTGACTGGCTCGTGGGAGGCGACCGTGCAGAATGCCCACGGCATGTCCATCGTCAAAGAGGGCGACCAGGAATTTCTCTGGCTGGCCGACAACCTGAGCAGCCAGGTGGTAAAGACGACTCTTGACGGACAACTGGTCATGTCGATCGAGAAGCCTGACCTGGAGGTCTACCGGGAAGGCAAGTACTCGCCTACGGGTACTGCTGTTTTCGAGGAACGCATTGGCGGCAACGGCGACATATACGTTACGGACGGCTATGGCTCCAGCTACGTGCATCGCTATGATCGCGATGGTAAGTACATCAACAGCATTAACGGAGAAGAGGGCGAAGGCGGCAGGCTGGCCACACCTCATGGCATCTGGATCGACACTCGCAAGTCCGAGCCAGAGCTTTATATCTCCGACCGCAGCAATGGCCAGATACAGGTCTACGGCATGGAAGGGGACTTTCACAGGGCCTTTGGCACAGGTCCAGGACAGGACTGGCTTCACAGCCCCAGCGGCTTTGCCCAGTGGGGTGACTACATACTGGTTGCGGAGTTGCGCGGCTCCCGCGTGACGATTCTGGATGGCGACGACAACCTGGTCGGCTATCTTGGCGAGAACACCGGTGCGTTCAAGCTAAAGGAGAACTGGCCCAACGTCGACCACGCCATTCTAGAAGAGGGCAAGTTTAGTAGTCCCCACGGCATGGCGGTGGACCCTGCGGGCAACATATACGTGGCCGAGTGGCTAATAGGTGGCAGGATAAATAAGTTGACACGGCTGTAATCGAGTGCCAGTAAGTTAATCCCGTTCGCCCTGAGCCTGTCGAACCACAGCCCATCCAAATTTGGCAGCCCTTCGATAAGTCCCAACTCTACCGAGGATGCTCGATGAAATCGGGACTCAGGGCGAACGGGATTATCGAACGGCGCACTCTTCGAAATAAGTCATTCCGAGGAGGCACGACGAGGAATCTAAAGCAAGCGTTCAGCCAGACGCATGCGCCGTAGATTCCTCGCTAGGCTCGGAATGACATACAAAAAGGGGACGCCTAATTTTAGGCGTCCCCTTTATTTAATCAGGCAATACTGAGGCTTGTTAGCCCTCCAGGCAGCGCTCCGTCTCTTTTCGGACGTGGTCGCGCAGCTCCTGGGGCATGCGGCCGGCGTGACCGGCCACCGCGTTCTCGTGGATGCGTTCAGGTCGGGAAGTAGTGGGTATCGCGGAGGTGACCCTGGAGTCGCCCAGCACCCACGCAATCAGCGCCTGCGCCCAGGTCTTGATGCCCAGGTCCGCCAAGGGAGCGAGGTCGGGCTGAGTCTTTAGCTCCTTGACGTAGCGGCCCTTCTTCAGCGGCTCCATAATCAGGACTCCTATGCCCAGCTCCTCCGCCAGCGGCAGTAACTCTTCTTCGCAGCCTCTTTCGATGACGTTGTAAGGGATCTGGATCGTGTCCACCTGGCCATCGCGCATTAGTCCAGCGATGATCGGATAAGCCTCGTGCACCATGGCAGAGACGCCGACCATGCCGATCTTGCCCTCGGACTTCAGGCTTTGCAGAGTCGGGATCTGCGTCTCCCAGTCGACCATGTTATGCACCTGAAAAAGGTCGATGTAGTCAGTCTTCAGCATATTGAAGGAGTTGTCGATCTGCGCCAGACCGGCCTCTTTGCCTTCCGTCCGCACCTTGGTCGCAAGGTAGAACTTGTCGCGGCGGCCCTCGATCACTTCGCCGACAACCTTCTCGGCCAGTCCGTAGAAGTTGGCGCTGTCTATCAGGTTCATGTTCTCGGCCAGACAGTTGTCCACGATCTGTTTGCGGACTGCGATGTCGTCATCAGAATCAACGTCGAAAGTGCGCAGCGTGCCAAGGCCTACTGTGGACACTTCGAGATTTCCTAGTTTTCGATACTCCAATGGATGCCTCCAATCAGCTTGGCCATATGTCGGCCCGGCGTTGGCGGCTATTATACCCCATGGTTTCCTTTGTGCAGGTCTCTCCAAATGATCCTGAATAGACCCGGCCGTTGCTGGAGTGCGTCATGTAATATTGACCGCACAGTGGTAGTTCGAAATTTCTCGAAAGTGTGAAAAATGGCATACGATGAGGGCCTGGCCCAGCGAGTGCGCGAGGTATTCGACGGCAATACCGGTGTAGACGAAAATAAGATGTTCGGCGGCCTTGCCTTCATGGTGGAGGGCAACATGTGCGTCGGCGTCATGGGCGATGAGCTGATGGTCCGCGTCGGCCCGGACCAGTACGAGGAGTCGCTGGCCCAGCCTGACGCCCGCGAGATGGACTTCACCGGAAGGTCCATGAAGGGCATGGTCTACGTCGGCATCGACGGCCTGGACTCGGATGACGGCCTCAGGTCCTGGGTCGACAGAGGCCTCGCATTTGTGATGACCCTGCCGCCCAAGTAGACTTCAAGGAGCGGCTGGACAGTCGTCACCCAACAACCCTCACCACTATCTGAAAGCGGCGCATCATGCAGGTGGGGCTTAGTTCCCTGAAGTTGACGATCTCTACCTCCTGCCCGTCGTCGCCATGGGCAAACCGTAATCCATCCTGCGGCGACGGTTCACCGTCTCTGCGATAAATTCGGCCCATGGGCTGCTCATCCTCTGAAAGCAGAAACCACACTTCTCCAATGGCCTCCGTCTGGTTATCGTTGCTCATTTCCGGTCCTTCGCTTGAACAAGTTAGTTGGTGTGAAAATTATATAATAGGTTTGCTTGGGAGCATGATAATTTGGACCGGAATATATGGCTGGCTGGACATGCGTTGAGCATGCGTGGCTTAATCGCTGCTGCATGCCAGACCCGTGACATGGCAAATTCAGACGATGAAGCTGAGGTACGTCTGAAATCAGCCGAGGATATTCTGGACAGGCTATACTACGATGACCTCTCCATAGACTGGAATACCCGGCAAAAGCTGCTTGGGACGATTCGCAGCGCGGAATGATAACAACGGAGTTACCTAATTGGACGATAAATATACTGACCTTGCTCTTGTAGAAGGTGCTAAATCTTTGGCGGTGAGGCTGGCTGAGCGTGCCTCGGAAGCTGAAAAGAATCGGGCCCTGCACCCGGAGACAGTTCAGGAACTTCACGAGGCCGGAATCTTGGCCATGGGCATTCCCAAAAGCCTGGGTGGCAGGGAAGCCAATCTGGTCACGCTCATGCAGGTGTACGAAACTCTGGCTGGCGCGTGCCCGTCCACAGCGTGGTGCGTGGGCAATCACACCGGAGCCGTTCGCAGGCTCAACGAAGTGATGGGAGAGGCGGCCGAACCGTATCTCAGGGCTGTTGCTGAGGAAGGCGCGGTGGTTGCTCACGGCGTCGTCCCTACCGGCGATACGAGGTCCGCTCCCGGTGGATTCGTGAGCAGCGGGCGCTGGCCCTTCATGAGCTTCTCCAACTACGCCAGGTGGGCTGTGCTCAGTACCATGGCTCCAGGACCACCTCCGGAC
>CAUZQF010000160.1:0-5903 GCA_963581905.1 Dehalococcoidia bacterium | reverse complement strand
GCGGCAGAAGCTGCATGTTTCCGCTATGGGCTGAAAGTCGTGACATGGCTGGTAGCACCTGAACGTAGTCATTAGTCGTTACGTGGTGATCGCCCAACGACAGCGAATCAAAACCCAGCTTGGCCATCAACTCCACCTCTTCGATGAGGTTGTCCATTATGGCCTTGGTCTGGCCTGTAGTAGGGTAGCTGCTGGTCAGCGACATTCCGATCTTCATTTTTTGTATCTCCGGCGGTTGCGTCCTTATTTAGGCGAAGGCCAAGTTCGGCGTACCGGTCTTGGAACTGGGGGTGTTTGGCGCGGCCTTCATCGTTCGCTGAGGTCCCAGTCCTTGGCGGACCAGTAGCCCTCGAAAGGTATGTCTACTTTGGCCGTTAAACCCTGGGCCTTCTTCAGCCTCTGGATGTTGTACAGGTGAGTGATGTATTCGAACCAGCGGTGGTGGCAGGTCGCCTCCAGCGAAACATGGGTCTGAGTAGGCCCGGCGGAATCGACACGAAGGCCGTTTGGGTGGACCTCTTGTCAGGGCAGGGCGCTGATATCGCAGGTGGCCTCTTTTGCCCTCAAGGAGCCGATATTCTCCCGAGAAAGTATGGACCATGAGAGGTCCAGTGCCCGGCGCAGGACGCCCATAATGTCATCGAACTGCCAATAGACGTTCTCGTCCAGCCGTCGGTCGAACTTCGCAGACAAGATGCTGTCCAGATCAGCTACAGGGGGAAAGCCTTCGGGAAACAGGACCTCGCCCCAACGCCGCAAAAACCAGCGGAAGTCGCCAGATGCCATGTGGCTAACGTTGCGACGAACGCTCCATTCGCTCCAACCGCACTTGTCAGAGTCGAAATCCAATTGTTCGTCGGTAAGTCCATCAATCTCCTCGGCAATCATGTCATATATCCGATTCTCAAATTGAGGGGAAAGTTGAGTTCCAGGGGCATCATCCGGCAGATTCGAAATATCCATCTTTCACTTCAATATATATAAAAAATAAATAAATAAATTTACCTGAGTAGCGGCATCACCTTATCAGCGAAATTGTCCATTACGTTGTTAATGTGGGCAATATCCAGAGAGCCTATCTGCATGACAACCTCTTGAACGCCAAGCTCCTCGAAGCCCTTGATAGAGTCCGTTATCTGTTGCGGGGTGCCCACCAGTGGCTCGTCGGCATTGCCTGAGCTATCGGTCAGGACGTCTACTTCGGTCCTGATCGATAGGGTGATCTCATCCATAGTGCGGCCCTGCTCGTCCAACAGCGTCTGCAACTTGGCCAGGCTCTCGCGCATCTTGTCGGCGGACATGCGGTTGGGGTGCCATCCATCTCCAAGGCGGGCCACTCTGCGTAATGCCGCGTCGCTGGTGCCGCCGATCCACAACGGCGGGTGCGGACTTTGCAGAGGCTTAGGTGAGAACGGTGCTCCTGAGAACTGGTAAAACCTGCCGTCGAAGCTAGGCTCTCGCTGAGTCCAAAGCTCCTTCATGATGGCTAGGCTCTCGTCGGCGTAGCGTCCTCGGGTGTGGTAATCACTGCCCAGGGCGTCGGACTCTGGCTGAAGGGCGCCCACACCGACTCCCACGGTAACTCTCCCACCTGAAAACACGTCCAGCGTGGCCAATTCCTTGGCTAGCACCATGGGATTCAGGTAGGGGAGCACCAGTATAGTCGTTCCCAGCCGTACCTTCTTGGTCATGGCAGCGGCAAAGTTCAGTGTCGTTAGCGCGTCGTAATAGGGCTTGTGGCCCAGGCGCTTATAAATATACCCGGCGTTGAAGACGTGGTGGTTTACCCATACAGAGTCGAAACCCTGCTCTTCCGCCTTGGGAGCTATTCTAAGAACGTCTTGCGGGTCTTCAATGCCCCAGTTGTTGGGTATAGTTATGCCTAATCTCAAATCAGATCTCCGTTAATTTTCCGAGTCTTTTTATGCGCCGTCTAGGGCCTTCCACATGGCATCGGCCTCTTTCTTCCAGAAGTTATAAAGAATGGAGATGTCGGTGCCAATTGAGAAGTGACGGACGCCCATGTCCAGATACATCTTGGCTTCGTCAGCCGTTCCAATCTCAGCCCTTGGATGGATGCCTTGCGCAAGGCAGGCCTTAAATACCTTATCTCTGGCTGCAACGACCTCTGGGTGGTTGCGCTCGCCAGCCCTGCCAATGCTGACCGAGTAGTCGGAGCCGCCCCACTGGACCATATCGATGCCTGGAATCTCCAGAATCTCGTCTAGGTTTTCCACGGCGCCCTTCTTTTCGATCATCATCGCGATGACCGTCTCCTGAAGTGACTTGACGTACTCCCTGGAGCCGCCATATCCCATGTAGCTGTTACGTCGGGTTGCGACGCCATATAGGCCCTTGTCCTCGGGCGTGTCTGGCATGGCAATGCGAATGCACTCGCGAACGTCGTCAGCGCTGCGGGCGTCCGTGAACAGCACGCTGCTGAATCCGGAGCCGATGCCTCGCTGCGCCAGGTAGGCCTGTGCGCTCTGGTCAACCTTAATCATGGTTCCCATGTTGTACAGTTCGGCTGCACGAGCCAGGTTGTCCAGATCGTGCAGGTCGGATGGGCCGTACTCGGCCACGAACTCCACGTAGTCATACATTCCGGTGTGGCCAATGGCCTCCACTACTGATGGCCATGTGGTGTGAATATGGGTGCTCACGGTGGGCTTGCCTGCGTTAAGTTTCTCGCGAAGAATGTTAGGTCTCATAGTGTCTGCCTCCGGGATATTAATCCTCTTGGTTTTGGCCGCATTATAGGCCAGATTCCCACTCAACACCATTTCCTTATTTTGAATATTTTTAAATAACGGACATTGCTGCAGTGATCAGCGGACGCTTCTAGAATAACGGACGTTGCAACTCTCATTAACGGGCGCTCTTGAATAACGAATAATGCTGCTCTAATTAACGAGGGCCACTGTCAGGCAAGCCCACCGTTTAAGGTCCCCGGCGACATCAGCGAATGGGCACGCATGTGGTAACATTGCCGGAATTACAGAATAAACAGGTGAGAAAATATGGCAGAGATGAACGCAGGTAAGGCCGTTCTTGAGTTACTGAGAGCCGAGGGTGTGGAGTACATCTTTGGAGTGACCGGCCTGACCACCAATAGCATGGTGACGGAGACCTTTGGGCGAGAGGACATCAAGTTCATCGACGCCCGCCACGAAGAGGGCGCGGCGCTAATGGCATACGGCTACGCGAAGGCGTCCGGCAAGCCGGTGGCGTGCATGACGACGTCGGGTCCAGGCACCATCAATTTGCTGACTGGCACCTCGCTGGCTTATAAAGGAAGAGCTCCTATCATCATCATTGCAGGTGATACGGCTCAGGAGTATATAGGTCGGGACGGCGCGCAGGCGTTCGACCTGGTAAGCATGTACAAACCAGTCACCAAAATGGCGGTGCAGGCCAACACTACGGAGCGTCTGCCCCATCTGATTCGAGAGGCTTTCCGCACCGCGCTGTCAGGCAAGCAGGGCCCAGTAATGCTGGACGTGCCCAGAGACCTGGTAGACAATCAGACCATCTCAGACGACGTTCTCGCTCCAGACGCCTATCGTCCTTCCCCAGGCAGGCCGCAGGGTGACGCCGAGGCTATCAGGCAGGCCGTACAGCTACTTATTAATGCAGAACGGCCTTTGCTGCTGGCTGGCGGTGGCGTGGTCGACTCGGAGGCCAGCGACGAGGCTGTGGCCCTTTCGGAGCTTCTGGATATGGCTATCGTGCCTTCATATGGCCATCACGATGCCGTTCCTAACAGCAACCCTAACTATGTAGGCCCTCCTGGTGGACGCGGCTCAGGGGAGGCCCATCAGGCCATGAACCGTGCCGACGTCATTCTCGCCTTTGGCACCCGAATCAACCAGGCGTCGACGTCGTGGGACTACAGCATCATTAACCAGGACACCAAGATAATTCAGGTGGATATTGATGCCATTGAGATCGGCAGGAATTACCCGGTGGCAGCAGGAATCGTCGGCGATGCGAAGGCCGTGGGCCAACAGCTTTTGGAAGCACTGCGCAGCGAGATTCCCGAGGGCAAAGCTCGCCCCGAATGGAAGTCTGAGTACCAGGGGCTGGCTCAGAGCCGCCGTGCAAGGCTGGACGCCGAGCAGAGTATCTCTGAAAATCCCATGATGCCCCAGCAGGTCTACCCGGAGCTTAATAGGGTGCTGCCGAAAGACTGCATGGTGACCATCGACGCCGGAGTTTCGCCAGGGCTGGCCTACGACAGGCTTAGCTTTGAGTATCCTCGTACCATGTTCAACTACGCTGGGCAGGGGGCACTGGGCATGGGCTATGGCGTTGGCCTGGGCACCAAGCTTGGCCGACCAGACCGACCCGCCATCAGCATTCAGGGCGACGGCGGCTTCCTCTATACCTCGCAGGAGATCAATACCGCGGTGCGATGGAATATACCCCTAGTTAGCATAGTGCTGAACAATGGCTGTCATGGTGCAGAGAAGGCCCAGCAGCAGCGATTGTTCAATGAGCGATACGTTGGTGTGGACCTGGAAAACCCTCGATTTGATAAGCTGGCCGAAGTTTATGGAGCCAAGGGCTACTACGTCGAAAACTCCAGCGACATTGGGGACGCCGTCAGCGAAGCGCTGGCCCACGACGGTCCTAGCGTAATCGAGATACCGGTGCAGGAGTACTTCCCGCCTTCTGCGCCCACGCCCGGAGATAAATAAGGTATAAATCGATCAATCAAGCAGGAGTAAATAATAAATGGCTCAGTCAAATGTTGACCCCATAACTACGAATGATCCCCAGGTGGTAGCCAAACAGTGGTTCACCGATCTGGAGAAGTGCTGTTCTACGGTGGACTACGACTCCGCCGAGGATATTTTTGCTGATGACGTGGTGTCGTTCGGCACCAAAACTCAGATAGTGTCTGGCCTGGAGACCCTACGCAAAAACCAGTGGGAGGGCATTTGGGGAAACATCAAGAAGTTCAAGATGGACCTGGACAACGTTCACGCTGGTGGCGATGATAAGCATGCCTGGGGAGTTGTCACTTGGACATCTGTAGGATTTGATGGCAGTCACCAACCCTTTCACAGGCCAGGTCGCGCGACGGTGATTCTGGAGAAGAGGGACGGGCGGTGGGTCTCCGTGCACACTCACTTTTCTCTGTATCCAGACACCCCTCAGCGAACGTTTGGCCCCGCTTCATAGCTTGTCCGTGGGAACGGCGTACGCGGATTTGTATTCCGATGTGGCCGGTTCAATGCGGATAACGTAGATAAAGAAAAGGGCTTCGCCAGCTAATGGCGAAGCCCTCTTTGTAGTAGAGCAAGATTTAGTTAGCGGCTATTCGCCGTCATTTGCGAAGACTATGGGATTGCTCTGTGCAGCCCGAATGGCTGTGTCCAGCATGCTGCTTTCCACGTTCTGGCGTAGCGGTGCGATTTCCCGACTGAAGGTGGATAGCTCGCTCTGGAGATCATGCTCCCGGGCATAAAGCACTTCTAGCTTTTCCTCTATGTCCATGGCTTCTTCTTCCAACGGCCCAAGCCTCTCATCAATAACCGCTGCTATCGACTCATGGACTTCCTGCTTCTTCGCTCGGAAATTCTCTTCAGTTTCTCTGAACTTCTGCTGCATCTCTTCGCGTAGTGCATACCGCTTGTCGTCTAGCTCGACGCGTCTGGCGTCAATGGCGTCGAACTCGTCTCTCTTGCGCTCATCCCACTCTTCATAGAAATCCTGGTTTTCTTGCTGAGTGTTCCAGGACTCATCTTCCAAGGTGAATCGCTCTTCTTCTAGCTCATCGATTCTCTGGCGACTGTCGTTTTCCAGATCTCGAATTTCGTCCTGAATTTCGACAATTTCTTTCATGCGATCGGACCTTTTTCTTTCTATCTCACGGAAACTGCTCTCGAAATCCTTGG
>CAUZQF010000159.1:0-5915 GCA_963581905.1 Dehalococcoidia bacterium | reverse complement strand
GGGCGTGGCAGTTGGCCGAGGTGTCGTATTTCGTGCGACTGTTGGTGCGGGCTGCGCTCGGGGAACGCCGGTTGGCAGGAGGGCCAAGCCTAGCAGCTGGGTCGCAGTTGGAGTTGGCGTCGGTGAGGCAGTCGGCAGCGGCACCGTCGTCGGTTCCGAAGTTGCCGGTTCCGCGGCAGGCGATGACGTTGGGCCGGGGCTTGCTGGCTCCGCCGCCGTTCCGCAGGCCACCAGCCCCAGCACGACCACAGATAGCCCTGCGGATGCTAGCCAGCTGGGTATTCTCTTGGGAAGATTAAAGTTAAAGATGACTGAACGCCTTCCTATTAATATCCGGCCTGCCAAAAATTGCGCACTATACGAAACGCTTTTGCTATATGGCATTCGATGTAATGGTTGGGCGACACAGTGCCATATGGCCTAAAACGTTACATGTTTTGGAGGGGTAGCTTATCAGCGACGGGCATGGGAAGCGACGGAGACTTCCACAATTAGCATGTCCAGCGCCATCTGTTCTTCGGCGAGGCCGGTCTTGATGGCAAGGTCTGCCTCTAGCAGCTTCTTATAGATCAGCTTGAGCCGTTCCATGGTGAAGCGGGCCTCTTGCTCCATGGTTTTAGTAAGGGGGTAGCCTGACAGCTTCATGCGCGAACCCATCTCCTGGGGGGAGACTCGCTGGGCCTTCAGGTCCTTGGCCAGCAGCAGCAGGCGTACCTGTCTTGCCACCATCGTGATGACGTACACCGCTGGTTGTCCTGCTGTGGTAATTTGCTGGATCATACGCAGTGCTGGCCCAGCTCGTCCTTCGAGGACGGCGTCCACGGCGGCGAATATGCTGGCCTCTCTGGCATAGGACACTAGCTCGTTCACGTCTTTCTGCGTTATCGTTCCGCCAGTGCGGTACAGTGCCAGCTTCCGCAGTTCCGAGTCCAGGACGCGCGTATCCGAGCCTATGGTTTCCGCCAGGGTGGCTATGGCTCTGGGTTCGATGCAGACTCCCAGTTTTGCCGCATGGCCCTTGATCCAAACGGGAACGTCTCTGACGGGGGGCAGCTGGAAGGTCTGGACCTTGGCGTAAGGCTTTATGAGCGACAGGAGAGGGTTTCGAGCGGTCACCCGACCATCGACAAATATGACATCGGAAGTGTCAGGCACGGTGGGAAGATATTCCTTCATGCCGTACCATAGACCCAGCTTGCCTTCGCCCTGTTTGGAGCGAGCCTGACTGCGACCGCCACCGAAGCCTCGCGCCTCGAACTTGGAGAGCAGCCCTCGAACTATCACTACACGTTTATCGGCCAGGAAAGGCACAGTGCTGCACGTGGCCGCGAACTCGTCGAAGCCAACGCTAGCTCCCTCAAGCGTGGTGATGTTGATGCCCTGTAGGTCGTCGGGGCCGGAGTCTGCCTTGAGGGCGGCTAACGCCTCCTCTAGAGAGAGCCCGTCTTCCCCGTAAAGAAGGTGAATCAAGCCTTACGTTTCCCTGTCCTGTGCGCTAAAGTTATAATGTGTCCTGAAGGGAGGACTTAAGCAATGTTTAGGCCGTCAATAATCATGATGCTCATGCGCTCCGGCGTGTTCCGGCTTATCATGAAGCTGATGCGGGACCGCCGAGTACCGGTTCGAGCCAAACTGATCATTCCCGCTGCCATAGTTTACATTCTTTTGCCCTTCGATATAGTCCCTGATTTTGTTCCGGTATCGGGTCAGATAGACGATATCCTCGTCACGCTTGTGGCGGGGGCAATGTTCCTCTCTATTACGCCAAAAGATGTGCTGATGGAACACCTGGGACGCCCTGCGTCGAATAAGCGGAGGAGTGGCAAAATCATCGACGGTGAATACAGGGTTCTGGACGACGAAGATACCGATACCGAAAAAGGCTCCAAGTCGGCATAGGAATCGCCGATCAGATTCTTGATTAACCTAACTCTACACGGTGAAGATATTTCATGGAAATAGCGATCATAGGCCTGCCTCAGTGCGGCAAGACGACCATATTTAACGCGGCAACCCGAGGGTCTGCAGAGGTAGTAGCCTACGCCAACAAGCCCAACATAGGCGTGGCCAAGGTGCCTGACGTGCGCCTGGATGTTCTGGAAGGCATGTTCAAACCCAAGCGGACGGTTTACGCGGAGGTGACATACCTGGACATACCTGCCGCGCCAGAAGGCCTCGGTAAGTCTCAGGGCATCTCCGGCGAATACCTTAACTTTCTTCAGCGGGCCGACGCGCTGCTGATCGTGGCGCGAGCCTTCGAGGATCCCTCTGTGGTGCACGTGTCAGATACGCTGGACGCCTTCCGCGACATCGACACCATGCTCTACGAGCTTACTTTCGCCGATCTGGAGATACTGGAGCGCAGGCTGAAGCGCGTGGAAGACGGCTTCAAGGGCGCTCGTGGTACAGACCGGGACGCCTTGACCAAGGAGCAGACTACCCTGGAACGCATCAAAACTGAGCTGGAAGGCGGCATGCACGTCCGCGACCAGACTGTCACCGATGACGAAAAGAGACTGCTCTCCGGATTCCAGCTCCTTACCTCGAAACCGCTGATCGTTGTGGTGAACGCCGGTGAGGACCAGCTAGACCAGATTGCCGAAATGGAAACGAGACTGGCCTCCGATGTGGAAGGCTCCGACATTAAGGCGGCTGCTTTGTGCGGCAAGCTGGAGATGGAGTTTGCTCAAATGGGGCAGGACGAGGATGAGGAGATTGAGTTCCGGGAGTCCATGGGTGTTACCGGAGAATCTGGCCTCAACCGCATGATCAGGCTGTCCTACGCTGCGCTTAATCTGATCTCCTTCCTGACTGTTGGCGAGGACGAGTGTCGGGCATGGCCTATCACCCTGGGCATGGCAGCACAGCAGGCGGCTGGCAAGATACACACTGACCTGGAACGGGGCTTTATTCGCGGCGAGGTTGTCAGCTATGACGACCTGTGCGAAGTCGGCACGCTGGCCGAGGCCCGCAAAAAGGGTGTGCTTCGCCAGGAGGGCAAGACCTACACGGTGCAAGACGGCGACATCATGAACATCCTGTTCAACGTCTAGCAAGAAACAGAGCTTTCGCAATATGACGATTCCCAACAAAGAGCGTATCTCCCTATACGTTCACGTGCCGTTCTGCGAGACCAAGTGCCCGTACTGCGACTTCAACACCTACGCCCGCATAGAATCGCTCATGCCGTCCTATATCGAGGCCCTGGAACGAGAGATACGTGCCTGGGGCCAACTGTTTTCCAGGCCCGCCGTTCATACCGTATTCCTGGGCGGAGGCACGCCTTCGTACCTTCCGGCTGAGGACATCGACACCATCATGTCCGCCGTTCGTGAGGCCTTCGAGATTGAAAGCGGTTCTGAGGTCACCATGGAGGCCAACCCCGGCGATTTCGATGCCGGCAAGCTAACACGCTACCTTGATGCTGGTGTAAATCGGCTTAGCATCGGCGTGCAGAGCTTCGACGACGGCCTTTTGAAGAAGCTGGGACGCCGTCACTCGGCACAGGGCGCAGCTGACGCCTACCGTATGGCGATCGACGCTGGCTTCGACAACGTTAGCCTCGACCTGATGTATGGGCTGCCTTACCAGGACGCGCAACAGTGGGAGTCTACGCTGAACAGGATTTCCGATCTAAATCCGGCACACATATCCATGTACTGCCTAACGCTGGAGGGCGGTACGCCTATGGAGCAGTGGGTGAAGCTGGGCCAGATGCCAGATCCGGACCAGGACCTGGCCGCGGACATGTACCTCTCAGCGCAGGAGCGTATGAAAAAGCAGGGTTACCGGCATTACGAGATCTCCAACTGGTCGCATGTGGGCAAGGAGAGCCGCCACAACCTGACCTACTGGCGCAACGACTCGTACATAGGCGTGGGGCCGGGAGCACACTCCTCCTTGCCGGGTTACCGCTTTTTCAACATCAAGCCTCCCCGCGACTACATAGACCGCTTGGCTAAGTTCGATATCAGTATGCCAGTGGCCGATATATACGAAAAAATCCAAATGATGCCAATCGTCGAGACCGTCGAATACATAGATACAACCCTGGAGATGTCCGAGACCATGATGATGGGTTTGCGGTTAGATACAGGAATAGAGGTCCGCGACTTCACGGAGCGCTTCGGTGGCCCGCCAGAAAACTTCTACGGCGAGACCCTGGAGGAGCTGATCTCGCTGGGCCTGCTCCAGTCAAAAGAGGGCTGCCTGACCCTGACGCCCCACGGCCGCATCATGGGCAACCAGGTCTTCAGCCGATTCTTCTAGAGTCGAGGGCATTAGTCTCGTATAGGCGAATTACTGATATCAGAGCGTGAAAATTCTTTCATCGCCTGCCTGTCCTGTGATATAATATGACGTCGCACGGGCGTTCTCAATTTGATAAGATATGTTCTAGTCTGTCCTCTGGACACTAGAGGAATTTACAAGAGGTTAACTTTCCATGAGAGTCGTTTTTCTTGAAGACGTTGAAGGCGTAGCCCAGGGGGGCGACGTCAAAGAGGTAAAGAACGGTTTCGCTCGAAACTACCTGATCCCCAAGAACTTGGCCGTTCCAGCCACGCACAACGCACTTCAGAAGGTGCAAGGGCTAACAGTGCAGGCCGAAAAGGACCGCGTGAAAATGCTGTCCGACATGACAGAACTTGCTACTCATCTGGAGGACGTGCAGGTTAACGTGGAGATGCGCGCAGGCGCCACAGGCCAGCTATATGGCTCCGTTACCAACTCCATGGTTGCCGAAAAGCTTCTTGAACTGACCGAGCGTGAGATTGATCGCCGCGTCATCGAGATCTCTGATCCCATTCGAAACCTGGGTAGGTTCGAGGTCAACGTTCGTCTTCATGCAGACGTTCATGCAACTATTGCTGTGCTGGTTTACCCACTGGGTAAGGACCCCGAAGAGTATGCCCAGTTGCTAGTCGAGGAAGCCGAGGCTGCAGCGGCCAGAGAAGCTGCCGGTGTGGATGGCTTTGAGTACGAGGTTGTAGCAGAGGATTCTGAGGACGCGCCTGAGGCATCAGCTGCCGAAGACGACTCGGAATCAGAATCGGAACCTGCAGACTCCGACGAGCCTGAAGAAGAAGCCGCCGCTGAGGAATCTGCCGAAGAAGACAAGGGCGATTCCGCCGAGGCTGCGGAGGAAACTGACTCAGAAGATAACTAAATTTCATTCCAAAGTTTTGTAAATGCCTTGTAAATGCCTTGTAAATGGGGTGTGATTTTCATAGCCTAAGCCGTATCCATTAGACCTGCTTTACGACCCTTTGATTCATTTGCACATTACTTGAGGAATGAAATTTGTACGCCGAACGTTTACCTCCACACGACATCAATGCTGAGGAGTCGGTAGTCGGTTCTATTCTCATCGACGCCGATGCCCTTAGCACCGTTACATCTTTTCTTAAAGCCGAAGATTTTTTTGGCGAGAGAAATCGCATGTGCTTCAACGCATGCGAGGCTCTTGTTGAACAGGGCGCAGCGATCAACCAGATTACTGTGGCTCATGAACTCTCCCTCAACGACCAGTTAGAGAACGTTGGCGGCCCCGGTTACCTTAGCCATCTGGTTATGGTTGTGCCAACCTCCGCTCACATAGAGCACTACGCACGCATCGTCCAACGCACCTCGACCATGCGCCAACTCATCGACGTTGGCGGAAGAATTGCGGGTATTGGCTTCGATGGCGGAGCAGATTCCGACGTGGCCTTGAGTAAGGCTGAGGAGCTTCTGTCCGATGTGCGGTCCGGTCGTGGCGCAGGCGACTTCGTTCATATCCGAGACGTTCTGGACGAGTATCTGGAGGAGAGCAACGCTCTTCACGGTCCAGACTCGGACCACAGGGCACCAGTAACCACCGGTTATCAGATGATGGACCGGCTTCTTGGCGGCGGTATGCAGCGGTCCGATATGAT
>CAUZQF010000158.1:0-5985 GCA_963581905.1 Dehalococcoidia bacterium | reverse complement strand
TGTCATCAGATAAGCTCTGCCGGTGAAATTGCAGTAACGCTCGGTTGTCCCAATTTCGGTATCCCAGAAGTCTTTGACTATATTCTTGCTGTCGTTTCCACTTTCGATCGCCCAATGATAATGATTCGATTGCCCATCCTGGACGTCTACTGCGATTCGAACACAGCGTCCTATAATTTTGTTGGCGCGGTACTCTCGCCAGAATAGTTCTGCATTTACTGCTTCCGGCGTTGGTAATTGCTCCCCAAATAGCTTATTGAACGCATTGATGAACCGCCTTGCGTAGTTGGTTAGGTCCTCGTCCACTTTCCACTCATACAGATACTCTTGTCGGATAGGTGGCCCCGTTAGGAATAACGCGGCATAAAGCACCACCGACTCACGCATGGCGGCAAGTGCAACCGGGTCCTTCGCTCTGGCTGCCAACCCGACCAGTGAAATGTCGCCCATCTCCTGAGCTGAAGTGCAGGCGGCGTCGGTGATCTTCGCTACGGTCCAATCAGGCATTGTCTTGGCCAACGCCCAGTACAGCGCGTCACGCCCACGAGGCAGGAGCTTGTCATCTACCATAAATAGGTGAGGAAGTTACATCGACTAGGCGCTGGAATTCGTCAAGCATGGCAACTTCGGGAGCGCGAGAGTCGGCCACCTCCTGAAGGGCTCGCATGATTAGGAAGTATTCTGTACGCTCATGTTTTTCATCGCCGTCCTGTAGAGATTATCGGGACCCAGCAAAAAAACATGATTATCAATTACGAGATGTGTTACTAGTACGTCTTGATCCAGGATGAATAAAGTCCCCTTTAGAACTGCATTGAGTGGTGGAATCGTGACTGACAGTGTCGATGCTTATTTTATTGTGCTTAACGCATTGAAGGTGTCATATTAGGGGTATTCATAAACAATGACGCGATTAAAAGCAAGTAGGCAATGAATTAATAGCATTGCTCGTGGGGCGGCTGTAGAGGTGATGGCCAGGATGCCGAAGCTAGACGCCCCTACTCTGGCAGGCTGTCGTAGATCATCTCGTAGCTGTGGTAGCGGCTTGCAGTGATGAAGCCCTCGTCCACACCGAACATGATGGCGCAGCCCGGCTCCACCAGGTGGGTGCAGTTGCTAAATCGGCAGTTGCTGGCGAACTCAACCATGTCCGGGAACCAGCCAGCCAGATCGAACTGCCGAAGCCCGCTCAGGCCGAACTCGCGGATGCCCGGCGTGTCCACAACCGAGCCGCCGATGTCCAGCCTATGCAGCGTGTACTGCGTGGTGGTGTGCCTGCCCTCGCCGCTCCACTCGCTGATCTCCCCGGTACGCAGGTCCAGGCTTGGCTGAATCTGAGACAGCAGGGAGGACTTGCCAGAGCCGGAGAGCCCTGTCAGTGCCGTCAGTCTGCCTCGCAAGAGGTCTGCTAACTCAGCGACACCCTCCCCTGTGACAGCGCTGGCCTTGATGACCGTGTGCCCAAGCTCCGCGTAGACCTTGGTAAGATCCAGAAACTCCTGGTCGTCCTCCATAAGGTCAGCCTTATTTACACAGATAACAGGCTCTAGCTCACCGATGTCCGCCGCGATGATGCAGCGATCGATAAGCTCTGGCCAAATAATCGGCTCTCGCCAGGAGGCCACGATGAGAAGCTGGTCTGCATTTGCAACCATGAGTTGCCTGCGATTGAAGTTGAAGGTATCAGGTCGCGTGAGCATGGTGCGTCTTGGAAGCACGCCCTCCACTAGGCCTTCACTTCGGTCCGTGCCGCTGACAAGCACCTCGTCGCCCACGGCCACGCCGTTGGTGAAGCCCGTTTCCAGCCCGCTAATCCTGCCCCTGAGACGACATCGCAAAATCCTGTCGCCAATTTCCACATTACACATGGCTGTGGTTACCGACATGACAATGCCTTTGGTGCCGATGTTGGTCTCATCGTGGAGAGCCGCCTGGCCTTCGATGGCTCCGTCGGCCCCTAGCGATTCTCGCTCGATACCCCGCCTGCGATCGCGCTCGTCTTCGGGCATGATGCGATCTCGCTCGGAGTACTGAGTCTCTTCCCAGTCGTCGTCGGCGCCCGTGCCCCAGTCACGTATTCTGGGGGCCTTGCTCTTTATGTTGCGCCGGAGGTCTCTTCGGCGGGTACGGCCACGGCGTGTGGTCTCTTCCTTAGCTATCCTTTCGTCGTGCTGCTGTACCTGTTTGGACTTATCCGGAGTTTTCTCATCTGCGTTCAAGCATGCCTCCAGGGCATCTCCTGATTTTGCACTTTTACACCTGGCAAGAAATTACTAATCGGCCTTACTTTATATTATAGGTTAGTTACAGGGTGGCACCAATTGCTCAGGCTGTGAGTAGGCGGACACGCCGTTACATCATGTCCTTGTAAACCTGTTGGCCCTGGCGGAAGAGGTCTGCCACCTCCTGCCTCTGCTTGTCGTTATAGAACCGACCCTTGGCTCGCACCCACTCCAGCGAAGTTTCGATGCGGTCGTCGAACCAGGCTGCCGCCGCCTTCTTCTCTGCGCTGTCTCTACCGGCCTTTATATAGATAGGACTTGTGTGCGCGAAGATTGGCTGGAAGAAGCTGTCCCTGGTGTCGCTGGACGCCTTGGCCGCAATCCAGCCATCGGCGTTCACGTCTACGTCTGCCTCTAACGTGCCGCTGGTAGAGCCAACCTCGAAGGTTTCTTCTGCAACTACGTTGCTGTTGTACAGCAGTTCGATGCGCTTGACCGGGTAGTGCGATTGCCACCGAATCGTGGCGGAGAACTTGTTGCCCACGTCGGTTTCGATTTCGTCGCCGGGCGCGTGGCCGTTTACATCCAGATACAGCGCAGGGCCGTTGGTGATGAACGTGCGTCCGTCCCGCAGCGCCTGCAACCACGACTCGTAGTCGAAGGCACCGCCCGTGTAGCTGTAGACCCGATTGGCCGAGCTTATGTACCAGTCGGATCCTGTCGAGGCAGGCAGGCGCATGCCAGCATTTAGCATCTGGTAGTAGATGTCGTACTCCGCTTCGTTCCAGCTTGGGTCGAACAAGTTGAAGGCGTCCAATTTTCCTAGCGCAGCAGCCACAGGAGCTTCCGTACCCTGACCGTTGTGGCACCAGATGACCAGCCCGCCCTGTCTTCGAACGTCGTCGCAGGCCAAGGACAGGGGAGGGTAGTCCGGCTCGAAGGCGTCGACAAGCACTCCTCGGCTCAGCGGTTCAACGGCGTTGCGGATATTTAGAAGCATTATGTGGCCGTAGCCTATGGTCCATGGCTCACGATTGTGACGAGACTCCTCGCCGTTTTGCACATAATGGTGGGCAGAGGAGAACTCGGTGAGCGCCCCGATGGGATACTTGTTGGTGGCGTACTCCAGGTTACCCCTCTTTAGGATGCTGACCGCTGTCATACGCAGGTCCTCGACTCGGGGGTCCAGCTGAAGGCGCTCGTCGGGACGGCTCTCTTTTTCATCGTAATGTATGTGCGTATTGCCGGGATGCCACCCCTCATTCGCCAGTCCCGTCCAGCGCTCCAGCGTAATTTCCACAGCCTCGGTCCCTGTGTTGGCGGCGTCGAGGTTGACGACGGTTGGAGTATATTCGGTGCCTCGTTCAATGACGATCCGCGTTGGGCCTCGGATGATGTCCACGTCAAAGGTCCCGTCGCTGTAGAAGAAGGGTGCGCCTGTGCCGACTTTGAGCAGCGCGTTTGGTGGTTGAATGAAGGCTCCTCTGGAGTCCAACACCTGTACTCGGGCCGCGACTCTCTCGCCGCTTGTCCCGTCGATGATTACGCCTGAAAGCTTCGTCAATTCCTGCGCTCCTTCATTCTTATATATGAGTAACAAAACCTTATTAGTGCATGGGATAAGGCTTATACCCCAGTGATATGGGTGTTTCTACCTACAGAATTTTGCGTGAGGCCCATGTGGTGAATGTGGGGAAGTTTGGACAAGAAAATTCCGAATATTCCTACAGATTTAGAATCCTTAATGCTGGTATACCTGATAATGAAGGGCCAGAGGCCTTATCGTGTGCTTATGTCAAAATTTGATAAGTATAAGACTTTGGTTAAATGAATTCCCAAATAATTGTACTGTAATTAAGGGATAAGACCAAATCTATAGGCGCTAGCCCCAGTATGAATTGCGTGCTAACCCAGTACTGGCCAAGTTAAAGCCATATTACCTTTAATTCGTGCTTAGTGAGCGTTCACCAATACCCTTCATGGGTACGTTTTTTAGCAGATATTTCGCCTTATGGTTGTGCAAAAGCAACTGACCTTAGGCAGAACGACGTGTCGTTCTATCAAATTACGAGGGGGCCAGTAACCAATGGCAAAGAATTCCGCCACACTGACGCTCAAGCTGCTAGAGGCGTACCGTGAATCTGCAGATCCGCAGGCTCTGCAGGCGATTCCGAACTTCCCGGGAGCCGTAAGAGGACCTATTCCAGATAGGCATGATAGGCCTATTGAATGCCATTGAAAAGTCGACCCTGAGAGGGGCACCAGCTTCTCTTCATTAGCCATCCCAGAGGTACTAGGTGCCATTCTCAACTACCTCAGGGATCACGGTAGCCTGATCAAGATTCCCCGGACTCTGCGACGCAACAAGCTCACCATCGACAAGATAGGCGAGTCTATTGCATCCGCTCTTGGCCGATGGCCCAATGTTCCTGAACTGGCGGAAGCATGTGATCTCACAGAAAAGGAAATCCTGGCAGCCACCAAACTGGGACGCATCAGAGATCCTCGTTCCCTTGATGAGAGCGTTGAGACTGTTGACTCTGACGGCAGTGTTTCTCTGTCCGACTACGTGGGCTCCGTTGATACCGATTTTGAGCTCTCCCTGGACAGGCTCACCCTGGCAACGGCCTTGGATACTCTCCCCGAGCGAGAAAAGACCATTCTCCAGCTTCGTTTCTACAAGAGCATGCCCCAGCGGCAGATTGCCGAGCGCATAGAGATCTCTCAGATGCACGTTTCCAGGCTAGAGCGTGCTGCCCTGCAAAAACTGAGGGGTGTTCTGGTCCAGAATTCTGCAGCGCTGACCGACCCGGATGCTGCTCCCAAGACCAGGATGAGGTCACGGGCCAAAGCAGAAAAAGTAGAAGCAGAAGTAGCCAGCTAAGATTAGATAATTTAAAAGAACTTAGGCACTGCCAACATAAAGTCAAGTTGGCAGGGCCTTTTTTCGTTTAAGCCTCGAATTTACTCATATGACAAGCAGTAATACTGAGTTAGTACCAGGCTAGCTGATCCCCTCTTGCTTAAGTAGGTCTAGCAACTGGGTGATCGTTACGGCGTTCTCTTCCAGCGTGAACCCATCCACCTTGTACTCTTGCGAATTGCTCATGCCGTCCACTGCACCCAGGTCCACAGTCTTTTTGATCAGGTCCATGTCCTCTTCTACTGTAGGCATTAGGTTTTTGCCAGATAGCTTCGATAGCGATGCCACCAGTCCGTAGCCACCCCAGTTAGATACGCTGGAGAGGATCAGCTCGGTGACGCTGGTAACGCATGCCTTCTTCACCAACGAGTCCACATTGGTTACCTCTTCGGCTACGTTGCCCATGCCGATCTCGTTGCCACCGTCGCCCACGCCTACGGTGTGAGGATGGTTGCTAATCAAGTAGTCAGTCCGGGCGTTGTAAGGCGAAATGTCCCGGCCACCCATGTTCAGGAACATCTTTTCGTCAGTGAAGCCGCAGCGCTCGATGGCGATAACCACTGACGGGTTTAGGCTCTTTAGCAGGTCGTTGGCAAAGGCTTCGCTGGCGGTGTCGTCTGTAATCGGGAAGTCCACAACTCGTGAACCCGCGCTCTTCGTGCCTTCCATGATTGCCATTCCGTGCTGGTCCGTCACGTACACGACGTCGTAGCCTAGGTTTTCCAGGGCATTGCCTATGCTGACAGCGCCAGGGGGGCCGTCGGTCTCAACCACGCCGGCGTCCAGGATGTAAAAGCCGGTGATGATGATCGCGGTGCCCGGATGGTCAAGTATGAGTTG
>CAUZQF010000157.1:0-6035 GCA_963581905.1 Dehalococcoidia bacterium | reverse complement strand
GAGGCGAAAGTAGCTGTCCATTAACACCCAACTGCCCCAGGCCAGATTCGACAAACATGGGAATCATGGGGCCGAAATGCCATGTGGGGCCGGAAACTTGGGCGCTGTAACCCAGGGCATTTATGTGTGCTACTAGTTTCTCAGCTAGCTCTGCCTGTCGCTTGTACGCTTCGCCTTGGGCAACTTCTGCTTCGAGGCTTGGCAGGGTTTGAGTGCCGACATAGTCCTGCTCCAACGCAAGACATATCGCATGAGGTAGGTCGGCGCGAACGTCCTTGCGCCGGACCTGGTAGATGTAGCGCCGATCAAATCGAGTGAAGCCTACCTCGCCATAGCCCAACTCGTAGGCCTTCTCGCGAAGCGAGACGGTCACATCCTCGCCCGTTGGCTGCCCGGTAGGCTGCAGCTCGCCTGAGTGACGCACCCAGTCTATGGCGGGCTCCATCTCTTTCTGGAATTTTTCGTAAAGCTTGGTGGTCTCAGGCGAAAACTCGTCGCGGACGGTTCCTGCCCACTCGGCTGACGCGCTCTCCGCAATGGCAAAGCTCTCAAGTGGGTATTCGCGATTGTAGAAGGTGATTTCGTCCTCTCGACGCATCGTGGCGGGGTCTTTTTCCAGGTCCTTCGCCACAGGTATTTCGATTGATTCGTCGCCGTTGGTGCGGCCTCTTCGATTTACGTTATGCCCTAACAATCGTCTTGCCATATGCCTGTCACGTCCTATGCTTTATAGCCTTAAATGCTATCTAGATGATACATCACGTTCTTGTATGTTGTCAGGCGAGGGCAGGTCTTTCAGTCGGAGCGCCGGTGACAGCAGCAAGAAACCCGCAGCAGCAAGCCCAACAGAGGCATGCCTTAGGAATTATGAATCGTCCGATTTTCCTTTGTCTCCCAGGATGCCGCGAAGGATCATCTGGGCCACCTCTTTGGATAAGGGCTGGTTGTTGTTGCCGCACTTGGGCGACTGGATACAGCCGGGGCAGCCGGTCTCACAAGGGCACTCGGTTATTACGTCCAGCGTTGCCTGCCAAAGCTCCTCGATAATCTCGTAGCCGTGCTCTGTGATGCCAACGCCGCCGGGGTGGCCATCGTGAATGAAGACCTGGGGCCTGCCGGTGTCCGGGTGCAGCGGTGTGGATATGCCGCCGATGTCGTTGCGGTCGCACATGGCGAACAGCGGCAGCACTCCAATGGCTGCGTGCTCGACGGCGTGCAGCCCGCCCATCAGGTCCAACCTGTTGCGATGGATGTAGTCGAGGGTATCGCTCGGAACGTCGAACCAGATGGCTATGGTGTCGTAGCTCTGCGGCGGCAGGTCAACGTGCTCCTCGCTGAGCACTTCTTCGCTGACGTGGGCCTTGCGCCGAAACCCTACTACTGTCGTAGAGACGTTCACGTCGCCCAGATAGACGGTAGTGCGCAGTGCCGTCTTCTGCTTGTGGATATTTAGTACGCGGGTCTCGGTGTAGTCGCGCACCTCAGTGTAGTACGGCACGTCGGTCAACACAGCGTAGGCTGTGGCCGATTCCAGGTCCAAGTCCGTGATGAGGTACTGCTCACCCTGGTGCAGGTAGACGCCTCCAGGGTGCAACTGCATGAACGCGGACATCTCTTCGACGGTCTCCAAAATCACGCCACTGTCCTTCTCCACCAACGTGTAGGTGTTGGCAGAGGTTGAGCGAATATTCACGTCCTGAGCTGGGTACTGAAGGTCTGCGATGAGGTGCCAGCGCTTGCCCTGCACATGCAAGAACCCGTCCTCAACCAGTTCGTCGGCGTACCAGAGCAGGTCCGGCCCAAACAGCTCGGTGTCTTCCATAATGAGGGGTGCTTCGTAGGCGGCGCATAGCAGGTGTGGTTTCAGGACATAGGGGTTGGTCGGCGAAATGCGTGCGCTCTCGTGCGCTTTTTCGAAGAAGGCATCGGGATGGCGCATAAGGTACTGGTCCAGCGGATTGTCCTGGGCAATGAGCACACTCAGAGACCGCTCACCTCGGCGTCCGCTGCGACCGGCCTGCTGCCAGGTGCTGGCGATGGTACCTGGATAGCCCGTCATTAGCGTGGCGTCCAGGTCGCCGATATCGATACCCAACTCCATGGCATTTGTCGTGGTCAGGCCCAGCAACTTGCCCTCGAACAGGTCTCGCTCTATGGCACGGCGGTCCTCTGGCAGGTAGCTGGCGCGGTACGGCATAATGCGCTTGGCCAGCGCAGGGTTGGATAGCCGTAACTGGTCCCGCACGTATACATAAAGAAGCTCTGCGGTACGACGGCTGCGCACAAAGGCCAACGTCCGAATCATGCGGCGAATCAACTCCGCGAACAGTTGCGACGATTCCGTATTCGTACTACGCCGTGTACCTTTCGCCATGTCCACCATAGGCGGGTTCCAAAAGAGAAAGTCCTTGCCACCGTAGGGAGAGCCATCGTCGTCCACTACGGTAAACGGCAGACCAGTAATGCGCTGAGCGTGCTCGCCGGGATTGGAGATGGTGGCGGAGCAGAGGATGAACTGAGGATTGCTGCCAAACCTGCGGCACAGGCGACGAAGACGGCGCAGGACATTGGCTACGTGGGAGCCAAAGACTCCTCTGTAGATGTGGGCCTCGTCGATCACAACATAGCGTAGGTTGCGGAGCATCTGATACCAGGATCGGTGATTCGGCAGGATGCCCAGGTGCAGCATGTCCGGGTTGGTTATCAGCAGTCTGGCGTTGCGCCGAATATCCCCTCGGTCCGAGGTGGGCGTATCGCCGTCGAAGATGCCCCGTCGCAGTCGGCTACCCTCTGGCACCAGCTTGTCCATATTCTTAAGCTGGTCCTGGGCCAACGCCTTTGTCGGGAAGATGTACATTGCCCTGGCGGAGCGGTCGGCCAGCAGCGCCTCAAGTACAGGCAGGTGGTAGCAGAGGCTCTTACCGCTGGCCGCGGGCGTGGCCACAATGACGTTTTCGCCGCGACGGAGGGCATTGATGGCCGCTGTCTGATGCCGATAGAGTCCGTACACGCCCATCTTATCCAGAGCATCTTCCAGTTTGCGTGGCAAGGGCTCGTCGATCTCGCCAGGCAGCGGAACTCTGGGGGGAATGCTTTCGTGGTGAACTATCTGCCCCTCATACCAGGGCATTTTTTGCAGTTCGGTTAAGAAGGCGTAGACGTCCATGTAGCTAGTTTTCAGTCTTTAGTTATTGGTTGTTAGTTAAATTGTAGGCACAGCGATATTTCGGATACTAATTACTAAGAACTAACTACTAAAAACCCGAAATATTCTCCTGCTCGATGTCGATGATCTCCAGGTCTTCGCGGCTGGATTCGATGTAGGACAGCACGTTGCTGATGATCTCGTCGGCGTGACGGGCGCTGTTGCTGGCGCAGGTAATGCCCAGCGTGGCCATCTGCCACGACTCGTTGTCGTCAACTTCTGCCACAGAGACGTTGAACTTGTTTTGTATGCGTTGGCGCAGAGACTTGACCACGCTCCTCTTGCCCTTGAGGCTGTGGCTCTCCGGAATCCTAAGCTTGATCTTGCATACGCCTACGTTCACATTTCCAACCTGTGAGCACTAAATCAGGCCCTGCTTCTTACTAATTCTTGTTAACAGGGCCACGACGCCCCAATGCTACCACAAGCCAACCGGGCTTTACGGCGCGCCGAACTGCGACACGAGTCCCCTGTCGGTGATAACATTGATGCCATCGACTAATAGCCGGAGGAATAGCCTTGGAGAGAGGTCCAGCACAGGTGGATTTGCCAGCCCATGGTCTTCCCAAAGATGTCGAAGAAGTGCTGTTAACCGCAGAGCAGATTCAGCGACGAATTGCCGAACTGGGTCAAGAAATTTCCTTGGACTACTCCAGCAGATCGCCCATTCTCGTCGGCGTGCTCAAGGGTGTCATACCTTTCATATCAGACCTTATGCGTCAGATCACGGTTGATGTGGAAATTGACCTATTGGCGGTACATCGTCCTAACGGCTACGGCCACCCGGATATGGAAATCACCAGGGACGTGCAATTGGACATAACGGGCCGGCACGTGATCGTTGTCGAGGACATCGTCGATATGGGCCAGACGCTGGACAAGATTCTGGAGCATCTGCGCCTCAAAAATTCGGCCAGCCTGGAGGTCTGTGCGCTTCTGGACAAGCCCTCTCGAAGGCTAGTGGAAGTCCCGGTAAAATATGTGGGCTTCGAGATCCCTAACAGGTTCGTCGTAGGATATGGTCTGGACTATGAAGAGCGCCTGCGTAATCTTCCCTACATTGGTACTATGAAAACCGAGCCTGAAGTTTAGTGCTAACTGAAACTACCTCATCGTGGCCTTGTCCAGCAGCGGCCAGTAGATCTTCTCCGGCAGCACCCGCGTTCCGAATATGCCTGCCCTGGCATCCGCGCCCACGGGATTGCGGAAGGGCGGATTCCTCGATTCGATGATGGAATGAATCACCTTGGCGACCTTTACAGGGTCCTTGCCAAAGCTCTGAAATCGGTCATGATTCTTGCGGTACCCCTCTATTAAAGGGGTGTAAACGGTCTCCTTGCCATCAACCCCCTCTGCCATCACCGTGTTCTGCTGAAAGTTCGTGTTGAAGAGGCCCGGCTCCACCAGCGCCACCTTCACACCAAAGGGCTTCACCTCTGTCCTCAGCGCCTCGCTCATGCCTTCCAGAGCGAACTTACTGGACGCGTAAGCGCCGTTAAAGGGTGTGGCCATGCGACCAAGCACAGAGCTAACGTTGATTATTATGCCGCTGCCCTGCTCGATCATGCCTGGCAGAACGCTGTGAATCATACGGATTGCGCCGAAGTAATTGGTCTCGAAGATGGTCTTCATTTCGGAAATGGATAGCGTCTGAATTGGGCCCCACAAGCTGTATGCAGCGTTGTTTATCAGCACATCTATCAGGCCATGATCCGCTATGAGTCCAGGCATAACCCTGTTTACGCCTTCGTTGCGATTGATGTCCAGCTCGATAGGTGTAAATGCCAGCTTTCGCGAAGCCATCTCCTCAGCAAGAGTGTCCAGTCGTTCCAGCGAGCGCGACGTTGCGATGACGTGAAAGCTGCGTTCCGCCAGATAAGTGGCGGTTATGCGCCCGATTCCAGAAGACGCGCCGGTTATTAGAGCTGTTGGTTGTCGGTTTTTATCGACGTTGCGCCGAGGCGATCTGCCTCCCAACATATTACGTAATAAAACTAGCATGTTAACTTACTCGCATTTCTTCCAGCGTAGATTAAGAAGATTTTTCCAAGACTATCCACTCAACCACGGCCAATGCGGCAGATGAAGATCAAGATGCCAATCGCCCCTGAACCCACTCGCCAATGATTGAGTAAACGGCAGCACTGGACTGGTCCCAAAACAGGGTATGGTTGGCCCCAGGCAGAATCATCAGGTTCTTATCAGTCGACACTATGCGGTGGTAGAGAACCCGGGAACCGAAAGGCGACAGTATCTTGTCGCTGCCTCCGTGCAGGATCAGCACGGGCGTTGCTGTTGCCATCGACAGACGGCCCATTAACCGCGCGATGGCCTCCCCTATCCGAAGAACGTACTGCGGGCTAACCACCTGAATCGCATCGGGGTCCCTGACACGAAGCTCAGGAAATTCATCACTGTTCGAGCCCATCCTTAGCCGCTCACCCGACAGGTCGATTGACGGCGCAAAAGGCTTTGTGATGGCCGAGACCAGCGTATTAAGGGAGTCACTCATGACTAGCTTACGCCAACTGGGAACCGTCGCCGGGGCAATCAGCAGCAGACCGTCCACACTACCGGGATGGTCCAGCGTGTATAAGGTGCCATACGGCCCGGACATACTCTCCGTAATCAAGAAGGTTGGCACTCCAATGAACGTGGCCTGCAGATGCTCGACCCAGTCGCCTATGTCCCGGACCATTCTTGTGGTGGAAGGCAGTTCGCCCGGCGTCCCCGATGATTGGCCGTGTCCTCGAATATCCAGCGCGGCGAATGTTGCGCCCTCCACGGCCACCGACTGCGCAACAATCTTGTACGGTCTCGCATGAAAGGC
>CAUZQF010000156.1:0-6056 GCA_963581905.1 Dehalococcoidia bacterium | reverse complement strand
CGCCCAGCACCAGCAGCGTGCCAACGTCCACGAAGGCCTGCCCCTCGGTGATAAGCTCCCGGCGAATTGCTGCGCTGGCCGGAGGCAAGGCATCTAGCATTTCCGCCACACTGTTATATACCGTCACGCGAATAGGCTCTGTCGTATCAGCGCCAATTATCGGACCCATTACCCGGTTCGTCTCTATGATGGCATCTAATATGGCTTCTGCCCTACGTTTCACCGGCCCGTGATAGGCAACGGTCACCGCCCCCTCGACAATCTCGTCCCACTGAAAGCGGGCGTCAGAATATATGAACTCTTCCCGATCGGTGTCGAGTTGGTTGCCCTCCACGTCCAATATTTCGAACGCATAGCGAATTATCGTGCCAGGGGGAATGTACCTGGATCCAGTATTGGTACGGAAGAACAGCTCGGAATCCACCAGTTGCCCAACCTGTTCAACTTCAAGGTAGTTATATTCGCCTCTCGTCTGCTCCCCTATTCTGAAACGAACTGCTATCTCTTCAATTTCGTTAAGAGATAGCACTCCCAAGCGGAACCTCATGCCCACAGGAAATTCACTGGTCGCACTGGACGACACAACCTCTATGCCGCCGGACTGGGCCTGCGCCGCATCTGCAGACAGCAGTAGAAGTCCCGCCAAAACGGCCACCAACAAGTACTTAATCCTTCCCAACATCAATGTTTCGGACCCTCCTGACGACCAATACGAAGTGCTTTAATCAAATAGTTTTCAACAAATATTGTAACGCAGCTAGTTTTAGGCAGCTATGCGAATATTTGGCCATTTATCTTCGGAGATAACGAGCATACTAAGTCCGAACCAGGTGGTCTAGCTCTGGACTTCCTCGTCGCGGAGGCCACGCCAGGTGTAGAAGAGACGCTGTCCGGTCGTAAATAGGGCCAATACGGCTATCAATCCTAACACCACCATCAGGAATAACGGGTACCAGTGCGCGACGATTAGCCCGATGCCCATGAGGGCCACCCGTTCAGGCCGCGTCATGATACCGCCTCGGTTTTCGATGCCAAGCCCTTCAGACCTGGCGCGAAGGTAGCTGACCATTACTGAGGCGGTCACAGCAAGGTAAACCAGGATGGCGCCATTGGAAGACGAGCTATTCAGGTAAAAGATTAGCAGCCCCAACAGCACTACGATTTCCGATAGTCTGTCCACGACCGAGTCTAGCAGCGCACCAAACCGGGATGCCCGACCGGTAGCCCTGGCCAAGGCGCCGTCAAATAGGTCCAAAATGCCTGCGACCAGCATGACTATGCCCCCTGCCCAGAGGTTGCCAGTGGCAATGATGTACCCGCTAAGACCGGCTCCTGCCAGACCTGCCATCGTGATGGCGTTTGGGCTGATACGCAGCTTGGCCAGGACGGAGGCCACGGGGAGTTCAACGTATTCAGAGAGAAGCTGGCGGGCGTAGGTTCGGACTTTATTCAAAGGTCACCCTGTGATGTTGAGTTACTGAAATAAAGAATGAGCAGGCGATGTCGGAGACTAGCGTTGAGTGCTTGTTCAAGAAACAGCTAGCCTTGTGGGCTGCGCTACGGATTCGTAGTACTCCATGATCTTACCGGCAACCCGCTCCCACCTGTACTCCTCAGCCTTGGCACGGCCATTCGCCGATAGGGCAAGGCCGAGCCCTTTATCTTTCATTAGCCTGGCTATAGCTTCGGCCAGCGCCTCGTCGTCCTTAGGCGGCACCAGAAGGCCGTCCTTCTCGTTTGCGATAACGCCCGAATAGCCTGCAATGTTTGTAGCGACGACGGGAGTTCCCGCCGCCATGGCCTCCAGCAACACGATTCCAAAGCTTTCCTTACCGGTGGCCGGCGAACAGTAGATATGCGCAGACTTATAATAGCGGAACTTGTCCTCTTCAGAGACCATGCCCACAATCTCCACGTCTTGCAGATTGCGCTCACTAATGATGCGATACGACTCCGCATCCGGCTTACCAGGTCCCACGATGATTAGACGCAGCTCCGGGAAGTCCCACTTGAGTCTGCTAAAGGCACCTAAGAGATATTTAAGACCTTTGCGCTTCTCCAAACGACCAAAAAACAGCAGGTTGATCTTGCCGTCCTGGAGGTGCGGGAAAGGCTTCGCCTGATCGAAATCATCCACTCTGATGCCGTTGGGAATGATCTCGTAATGGCCCGGGAACTGGCGGCTTATGAACTGACGCGCTGGCTCCGAGACCGCAATACGACCTCGCAACTTCCGGTTGTAGGGAACGGCCAGACGCTTGAAGCCCACCTTGTAGAGCCGAGTGCCACCGTACGTGTGAAATGTGCCTATGGCGATGGAAGTGGAGGGGTTCATCTGACTAAGCACGTTGGCAGTCAACAGACCGGCAAAGGGCTCATGAAGATGGATGTAATCAAAGGCCTCTTCCGCTAGAAGCTGCTTGATGCGGGGCCTGAGCCACACCGAAAAAGACACTCGGGCAATGGAGCCGCCACTGGGGATCGGAACCGCCTTGCCCATGGGAATGAAATCGCGGTCTTCGACGCGGGATAGGTCTGAACAGGGGGCGATTATCTTGACAATGTGGCCCCACTGCCGAAATTGTGAGGCCAAACTATTTATGTGATCTGGAACGCCTCCGAAGAAAGCGTGATCATATGGCGAAACAAGGGCTATTTTTGCTGGACGATCCATAAATAATACCCCATTGGTAAGACGTACCACCTGGTCCAGCGTTGCCTAGTCACCCAGCGTTGCAGGGCAACCGAAAGACGTCAGAACGCCAATAAACCTACTCTTTACCGATAATGAAATCTTCCACACGAATGCGGGCTTCGTCGTCGGTGTACTGGACAGGCGGCGACTTCATGAAGTAAGAAGACGGCCCAAGAATGGGGCCACTTAGCCCTCTATCCTTGGCAATTTTCGCGCACCTGATGGCGTCAATTACGACTCCGGCGGAGTTGGGGCTGTCCCATACCTCCAGTTTCAGCTCCACGTTTAGGGGAACATCTCCGAAGGTTGTGCCTTCTAATCGAATGTATGCCCACTTTCGGTCCGACAACCACGGCACATAGTCGCTGGGGCCTACGTGAATGTCTTCGTCCGGAAGCGCATGGTCCATCTGAGAGGTAACTGCCTGAGTCTTGGAAACCTTCTTGGAGACAAGGCGCTCCCTCTCCAGCATGTTCAGGAAGTCAGAGTTACCACCGAAGTTCAGTTGATAAGTATTATCCAACTGAACACCACGGTCCATAAAGAGCCTTGTAAGCACACGGTGAATAATTGTTGCGCCTACCTGAGACTTGATGTCGTCTCCGATAATTGGAACGCCCGCCTCTTGGAACCGGCGCTGCCAGTAGTTGCCTTCACCGCTGGCGATAAAGACAGGAACGCAGTTGATGAAACCACACCCTGCCTGAAGGACCTGCTCGACATACCACTTGGTCGCCTCTTCAGAGCCGACGGGCAGGTAGTTGATCACCACGTCTACCTCGCGCTCCTTGAGAATACCGGCCACGTCGTCCGTAGGACCAGAGGCTTTGGTTATTATTTCTGACATATACTTGCCGACGCCGTCGTGGACCATTCCACGCTGTACGGTAACACCAGTGTGAGGCACATCAAAGAACCTCTTAGTATTGTTGGGCTCGGAGTAGATGGCATCAGATAGGTCTTTACCTACCTTACTGGCATCCACATCAAACGCTGCTACTACATTAATGTCGCCAATGCCGTACTCGCCGAGCACTGGGTGCATGAGACCAGGTATGGCCCCCGAGTCATTTGTTACGTCTGCATATTTGTGTATCCCCTGAATCAGAGATGAAGCGCAGTTGCCCACACCAATTATCGCTACGTTGATACTTCCCAAACTGACAAATCTCCCTTCATAAGGACCTACGTGGAACCTGGAACGCCATCTAGCGTCAGGCTGTGATAAAAAACATTGTGGTCGATGGAATGTTATCGGAGGTAGGAACAATTCTAGCACCTCAATGGCTTCGTAGACAAGCGATTCAATTTCATAGTAGCCGGTCTGGCACATCGTGGTGCGTTGCATGTGTACTACCTTCCCTTAATACAATCGCATTGTCGGTGCATCAAAACGTCAGGTCGGCTTAGAACGTCAGTTTCTACTATGCCAAGGAGACATCAGTATTCAGCGCCCTCAAACCGTGCTACCTCTACGAATTCCCCCGCGTCATCAGACCAGGTGAATAGCGCTGCCTCCACCACCCGATTTTCGTCTATTCCCACCACCAGTTGCTGGACAGGAAAAGCGGGGCCATCTCCCCACGGGCTCGCGGCAACTTCCCTGTCTGTGGGTGATAAGTAGGCCAGACCGTTGGGGTGGGAGTGGTAGATAATACGGGCTGGCGTGTCGCCATCGAAGCTACGGTTTAGCTCAAACAGATCGTCGCCCTCAATAACGTAGGCCGTCTCTGAACCCCGCTCTGACGCTATGGGGTGCCCGCCTTTTTCCTGATGATTGGCGCATGGCCTTATAGAAGACACTGAGCCTTCGTCAGGGCCTGCCATCCAGCCACAGCACTCCGCAGGAAACGCCTTCCTCGACTCTTCGAAAGCCTTCAGCATGATGTCATGGGGTATTTCCATAGGTCCAAGTTCGTTACTCATTACCTGTTATGCCTACACCCTTATCTTCATTAGAAATAAGATTCGCTTTTCACAAAAGCCCTGCAACACTCCAGAAAAAGTACCGATCATACAAATAATTAGATGACACCGGAGCTTCTCAGGGAGGTTAGCTCCTCCTCGCCAAGTCCCAATAAGTCAGAAAACACCTCGTCCGAGTGCTCGCTTAAAAGAGGAGGCGGCTTCACATCGACAGGATTTGACGCAATCTTAATAGGACAGCCCATAGCAATGTACTTCCCTCTGGCAGGGTCATCCATTTCCACCAGCATCTCCCTGGCTTTCAGATGAGGGTCCTCAAGCACCTCGCAGGTATCTTGTACCGCGCCGCAGGCCACTCCCAACTCCGCCAGCTCCGCCATTAGCTCGTGCTTTCGCTTCGTCATGGTGTATGCGCTGACGATGGCCTCTACCTCGGCAGGACGCTGATCGCGGGCCTCCTTCGTGGCGTACCGCTCGTCACCCATCAGGTCGGCCCGGTCTGCCAGAGCCAAGATCGTATCCCAGGAGTCGCCAGCCAGAACCAGGGCAATATAATCGTCTGTGCCGCCAGGATGACAAGGGTAAATAAGGCTAGGACCGCCCCAAGCGCGGTTGCCGTTTCGAGGCACAGGTTTCTGGTCATTTAGCGTGTCTATGGTGCGGATGCGCATCAGATTGACGATGGCATCCTGCATAGATACCTCAACCTCCTGCGCTTCGCCGGTCTGATCGCGCTGGCGCAGTGCCGCTAGTATGCCGATGGCGCAGTGCAGCCCGGTGCCGGAATCGCCGACGCCCGGGGCGACAAAGGTCGGCTGGTCACCTAGATTACCGTTGGCGCTCATGGCGCCGCCCATGGCCTGAGCGATGTGCTCAAAGCTTTTGATGTGAGCATAGGGCCCGTAAGTCCCGAAGCCCTTAATGGTGGCGTAAATGATATCGGACTTGGCGTCCTTGAGAACATCGTAGCCCAGGCCAAAAATGTCCATGCGGCCTGGTCCATAGTTTTCTACGACTACGTCCGATACTTCTACCAATTTAAGGAAGAGCGCCCTGCCCTCCTCAGTCTTGAGATTCAGAGTGACACTGCGCTTGTTGGAGTTGAACACCAGGAAGTAGAAGCTGTCCACATCGGGATCTATGGCCCGCTCATGCCTGGTGCGATCGCCTACTCCCGGCTCCTCTACCTTAATGACGTCGGCACCCATCCATGCCAGCAATTGTGTGCAGGACGGGCCGGCCTGGACCTGGGTGAGATCTAGAATTCTAATGCCTTCGAGGGGGCTGGTCATTGTTTTCTTCCTAACCTGCTATTGGCTTTGGCTGTAAGTTTCGCCGCTTTAAACTTCTGCTGGGATTCCCGCAACGTCGGCAAAATACCTGTCTTCGCCGCTGCCTCGTCTGACAAACACGACTTCGTTCGTTCCCACGTAGC
>CAUZQF010000155.1:0-6094 GCA_963581905.1 Dehalococcoidia bacterium | reverse complement strand
CAGTGGGAGTGGACTATTTCATAGTTCGCTTCGCATCGCCAAATCAGATGGCGCAGATGGCGACCTTTACCAACGAGGTGCTGCCTCTGGTAGGGGCCTAACTGGAAAGTAGCTCTTTCAGCGCTTCGTCGATGAACTGCGTGTCGACGGGGTTGCGTCCGGGACCTCCGGCCAGGTGGCCCCAGATGGATGGTATGATTCGCAGTTCGACGTTGGGCATCAGGCTGACCTCTATTTCGCTGTCCTCGGGCGGAAAGTACTGGTCAGTTTGCGAAGGCATCACCAGTGCCCTGGCCTTGATGGAGCCGAGAGCCTTTTCGAAGCTGCCTTCGTATAGCGGGTTGGCGCTGATGTCGCCGGCCTGCCACGTGGCCACCATGGCCAGCAGGTCGTTGGCGTCTATACCCAGGAATCGCTCCTCCCACGCCTTCACGATGTAGTCTTCTACCGAGTCGAAGCCCATGTCCAAGTAGACCCTCTCGCGGTAGAAGGCCTGCGACGGCCCCCAGCCTGCGTACACTCGTGCGGCGGCTCGGACGCCTTTTGCAGGCTGCTCGGTGTACTCGCCTTCGTTCCAGTTGGAGTCGGCCTTGAGCGCCGCCTTGACACCTTCCAGGAAGACGTAGTTGTGCCGCGAGGTTCGGGCGGAGCCGCACCATGGGGCGATGCGTTCCACCATATCCGGGTACATCGCGCCCCAGTGAAATGACTGCATGGCACCCATGGAGAAGCCGCAGACCAGCGCGACTCGTTCAATGCCAAAGTTCTCTGTAACCAGGCGGTGCTGAAAGCTGACGTTGTCGAAATACGAGACCACTGGGAACCGACCGGCCTTATGAGGTGAGCCTGTGTTGCTCGGTGAAGGCGACAAGCCATTGCCAAACAAATTCGGCACGATGATGAAGTAGCGCTCCGGGTTCAGCGCCATGTCGGGACCGATCATAGGCTCGTTGGCAAGGTGATTGGCACTGAAGAAGGTTGGGAATACTACGGCGTTGTCTCTGGCCGCGTTTGGCGTGCCGTACGTCTTGTAGGCCAGCTTGGCGTCGAGGAGCGTCTCGCCACACTGCAGCGCCACGTCTCCAAGCTCATACTTTAGAAAATCAGGCAAAACCATTACTCCGATTTTTTAATATATTGATTACGGGGCACCCAAGTTATTCAGAAAATTGCGTGCGCCGTTGGCAACCCAGGGCGTCCATGGGATGCCCAGAAAGCGAGCGCCTTTGGCGATGTAATCGTTGGCCGTGCCGTCGTTGACCAGCGCGCCCGCTATCTTGCCGTTGGCCACAATCTTGGCAATGGCCTCGTCGATGACCTTCAGCACGTCTGGATGAGTCGTCTGGCCTATGAGCCCCATACTTTGGGCAAAGTCTCCAGGCGCGACGTAGAAGACGTCAATGTGATCCACACTGGTTAGCTCGTCCAGGTGGTCCATCGCTGCGATGTCCTCGATGAGCACAGTGACTAGCGTCTCGTCGTTGGCCTTCTTGAAGTAATCGGTCACGCCGAAAGCCTGACGTCCTGCGCCCATGCCCCTGTTGCCTATGGGAGCGAACTTGCATGCGTCGACCACTGCCAGCCCGTCCTCTCGTGTGTTGATGTGCGGCACCATGATGCCCTGCGCACCCAGGTCGAAGGTGCGGTAGATAACCTCTGGCCGGTTGGCGCCCACGCGCACAACAGAGGTCATGCCCCAGATGTCGCAAGCCCTGGTCAAGTCTGGGATGTTGCCATAGTCGACGGGTCCATGCTCTCCCTCGATCAGTATCGAGTCGAACCCGAACTGGCCCATGAGGTCGATCATGTCCGGCGGATGCGGCCCGCCCATAAGCATGGTGACGACTTCGCCATTTTGCAGATTTTGCTTGGCCCTGTTTACTCGTAACTCAGGCACTAATAGTCTCCCCAAGCTTGGATTTAATCAAGACGCGTTGCTGGACTTCGCCGCGAAATTGTCAGCTATCTCATCGAAGGTAACGAAGCGTACTCCTGGATGGCTGGTGATGTAGGAGTAGAACCTCTCCAGCATCATGAGTACTTGAGGGCGACCGGACACGTCTGGATGTATGGTGATGGGAAAGATGGCGGAGTCGTACTCCCGGTACACCCAGTCGAACTGGTCTCGCCAGGTCTGCTCCAGGTCGCGCGGACTGACGAAGCCGTGGCTGTTCGCGGACTCCTTGATGAACATCATTGGAGGCAGGTCGTCCAGGTACCAGTTGGCAGGAATCTCGATGAGGTTCGTTACGTTGTCGCCGCGCACCAGAGGCTTCATCCACTCGTCGGGATGCTTTGTGTAGTCGATGTTAGTCCATGTGTCGCCGGTGCGAACATAGTGCGGCTGGAAGTCCTGATGCATCAGACTGTGATCGTACTTGATGCCCTTCTTCAGCAGCAGCTCGCTGGTAACGGGGCTGAACTCCCACCAGGGCGCCACGTAACCTGTCGGACGTTTGCCGCCCAACTGGGTGATGAGTCCGATGCAGCGGTCCAAGACGACCTCTTCTTGCTCCGGAGTCATGGCTATGGGGTTCTCATGCGAATAACCGTGCACGCCTATCTCGTGACCCGCCGCCGCCACTGCCTTGATCTGCTCGGGGAAGGTCTCGATGGAGTGGCCCGGAATGAACCAGGTGGCCTTGATGCCAAACCGGTCCAGCAGTTGTAGCAGGCGCGGTACGCCAACCTCGCCTGAGAACATTCCTCGTGAAATGTCCAGGGGCGAGTCCTCGCCTCCGTATGAGCCCAGCCATCCGGCTACGGCGTCTACATCAATTCCGAAGGCACACAAGATTTCTTTTCTTTCGGTCATGAGTTCTTTTTAAATTCCTTCACTGCGTTCACTGTTTTCGAAAACCGGATTATGAGCGTGTTGTGATTTTGTCAGGGGTCAAGCTCTACGACGCAAAATCGCTAAGTCTTGCCATGAGCATTACGGGCAAGTTCTCTGCCGTTAGCCGTAGTTTATAGAATAACCTTGTCTTGACGGAGAGCGTCGACCTCCGCTTGTGTGAGGCCCCCCAGCGTGGTGAACACCTCGTCGGAGTGCTCGCCGTAGAGGGGCGCAGGCCGTAGCTCCACTGGCGAATCCGATAGGCGGACTGGACAGCCTATCATCGGGAAGGTCCCTCTTGTGGAGTGGTTGATGTCCTGTATCATGCCGCGTTCCCTCAGGTGGGGTTGAGCAATCACTTCAGCTGTGTCGAAGACGGCTCCGCAGGGCACACCCTTGCCCGCGAAGGCAGCCATTACGTCGCGCTTGGGCTTGGTCTTTACCCAGTCGCGCACAATCACCATGATCTCGTCGGCGTTGTCGTATCGGCCTTTCTGAGTGTCGAACCTGGGGTCTGCAGCAAGGGTCGGCTGGCCAATGACGTCCATGGCTGCCTTGAACATGCCGCCATTTTCTGGCGGAATCATCATGTAAACGTAGTCGTTGGGCCCGCCTTCTGAACAGGCGAAAAGACCGCCAACCTGACCAGTTCGACCGGCGAACTCGTCATCCTGCCGAGGTTCTGGAGTGCCGTCCGTAAGCGTTCCGGTGTATCGGACGCGCGTCAGATTGAGCACCGCCTCCTGCATTGCCACTTCGACCATCTGGCCCTTGCCGGTAATGTTGCGCTGGACCAGTGCGGCCAGAATGCCAATGACCGTGTGCATACCCGTGCCGGAGTCACCGACGTTAGCGCCAAGAAGCGCGGGAGGCCTGTCGCTGAATCCGGTTGCGCTGAGGGCTCCGCTGGTGGCCTGCGCAATCGGCTCGAAGCACTTGTAGTCGGAGTATGGTCCGAACGAACCGAAGCCTTTTACAGAGGCATATATTAGCCGAGGATTCAGCTTGCTCATCTCCTCGTAGCTGAAGCCGAGCCTGTCCATGGCGCCGGGACCCCGGTTCTCCGCCAAAATGTCGGCGTCTTTTATTAGGGTGCGGAACAGGTCTTTGCCTCTGGGGTCTCGCAAGTCTAGCGTGGTGCTCTTCTTGTTGCTATTCAAAACAAGGAAGAAGTAGCTGTCCAGGTCGGGATCGTCGCGGCGCAGGTGGCGAGCGCGGTCGCCGTAGCCGTCGGCCATCTCAATCTTGATTACCTCTGCGCCTAGCCATGCCAGCACCTGAGTGCATGAAGGTCCGGCCTGGTCGTGGGTCATGTCGATTACGCGTATGCCTTCTAGGGCTTTAGTCATGTTCTTCTCTCCTAATTTTTCCAGTGCAATAAGTTCGGGTGTTAGTCAGCGCGGCCCTTCGACGGGCTTAGGTCGAACGGTGACTTACTTAGCGACGTTAGTGAACCATGCCTTCGCAGATAATTTTTCTTGGGAAACAAGATTAGCTATCCCCCACCACAGGGTTGCTCAGAATGCCGATGCCTTCAATCTCTATTTCTACGGTGTCGCCAATCTCAAAAGGCAGAGCGGCAGGGCAGCCGCTGGGAATGATGTCGCCGGGGTAAAGCGTCATCACCTCAGAGGTCCAGCTCACCAACTCCGCCATGCTCCAAAGCATATCGCTGGTGGAGCCCTTCAGTACCGTTTCACCGTTGACACGGCACGTGATGCCCAGGTTGTCTCCATCCAGGTCGGTAACGATGTACGGACCTATCGGACAGAAAGTGTCGAAATGTTTCCAGCGCAGACTCATGCCTCTGCCGACATCGTTGGTCTTCATCGCCGCTGCGCTGACGTCGTTGACGCATGTGTAGCCCAGCACGTATTCCAACGCCTCTTCGACTCTAACATGCCTGGCCTTCTTCGCAATGACTATGCCCACCTCTGCCTCGTGAAGCACCTTGGTGCACGAGCGAGGGTAGACAATGGCATCACCTGGACCGATGACCGTGCCAGCTTGCTTCATAAATATTCCGGGACCGTCGCGACCGGCTTTCTCACCGTAGTTGGCAGCCATGGCTGGAATCTTGTTCCTGTATGGATCCATGGGAGCCAGGAGCTTTGCCTGCGATAGTTTGCATATGACGCGTCCTGGTTGGGGATTGGTATAGGGACCGCCTGGGAGACTACGGAAGTCTTCGCCGTCAATCACTCCCCACTGAGGCTTTGTCTGGTGCAGGAATCGAGAAATCCTCATCTTGTCACCGAGTGCCCGCTGCCGGACTCAGGCCAGTCAACGCCCAGAAGTTTTGCCACCGTGCCTCCCATTATCAGATCGGTGTCTTCCTTGCTGAGGAAATCGCAGTGGCGTGCGATGAATTCGATGTTCTGCTTGTAGGTCCAAAAACGCATGACTATCGGCATATCTGTTCCCCACATTATTCGGTCGGCCCCGATGCGTTTGACGCACTCTTCAATGGCCGAATGTACTTGGGGCATCGGGTACTCCCATATCGCCCCCAAGGCAATTGGGAAGAGGAACTGCTGGTAAACATTGGGATTCTGGTAAGGCGCCCAGATCTCCTCAGGAAAATTAATGCTTGTTTCGTCCATGAATAGCCGCCACTGCACACCGTGGGTGATGACCACCTGTACGTCGGGGTATCGCTCTGTCCATCGAATCAAGGTCTTGATCTCGTCTAACATGCTGTCCATGCGCGGCTCAACGCGCTCTTTAACTGAGAAGAAGACTGGAACGCCGAGCTTGGCAAATCCATCCCAAAATGTCCGGCATTCCGGAGAGTCCCAGGGTCCGCTCTGGTTGTAAAGGTTCATCTGTGGTGGCAGGAAATGTAAGCCTGAAAGTCCGCCCTCATTGATCGCGCACTCAACCTTTTCCAGTGAGCCCTCGGGGTCGGGTGCGATCAGCCACTCCTCCACGTGCGCCAGTCCCTTAAGGCGGTCTGGAAATTGCGACACGCACTCTGATATGAACTTGTTGCCGACTCCCAAGTACGGCGTGCGGTGCAGAAGCGCCTTGGTTACCCCTGCATAATCCATCTCCGCCACCAGCCGCTCCGCAGGGTACTCCATATCAGTAACCAGTGGTGGGAAGTACTGTTTGTAGTAGTCCTGACCGTTGGCTGTCCACTCGAATCGTCCGTTGGACGCCGTGCGGAAGTTGCACTCTTTCAGGGAGTCCAGGCTGGGCCAGTTGGTCATGTCGATCAGGTCAGAGTTGTCTCCTGGCGAGCCATCGCGGACGTTA
>CAUZQF010000154.1:0-6100 GCA_963581905.1 Dehalococcoidia bacterium | reverse complement strand
ACGTTTAAAAAAATATTGGATTCCCATTAATGGAACCACTCTTCACGGCTACAACAAATTCGGACTGGCCTTATAAAGAGTGTTGGCCAAGCGGGCCAAGGCCATAGAGAGATCACGGAGTGCATGAGCGACAGTTGGGGCCATGTTTGGAGTTCGGCCCGCCCCCGTTTCCACCACGAACACGAAGCGCCGTCAGCCACATGTCCAGCCAGCGGAAGCAGATGGCGCCTGCGGCATCTTCATCGTGAGTCGGCTTATTACATACCGGCCTAGATGCGCGCTATGAGTTGATGGTTATGACATGATGTGGCTTGCCCCAGCCAATCATTTGACGCAGCCTCAAAGAATATCTGGCCTGCAAAAACAACGAAATAAGAAATGATTAGCCCTATTAAGTCGCAATCTTACATGTCGCTGATCACACTAGTCCCGGCGGACCTTGTGTCGGTCGACGAAAAACCACTTAAGGCGTTATGCCTGCACACTTCACGCCTTAAGTGGCAATAAACCTAAATTCGAAAACCAATTTCCCCGGCGGAAACCGAAGTTCAACCAGCTTTATATATGGACACTACCTCTTAATGAGGCTGAGGGTATTCTGGACGCCCTCTAGCGCCATCTTAGGCCAGGGCATTGTGAAGAACGTGAAGCCCTTGTCGACGTAGAAGTTCGGGTCCATATCTGGGGGAATAAAGTACATGCCCGGAACCACGCCGTTCCTCTTACAGCCTGCAGCGATCTTGTCCAAACCGGCCTGGTAGGTATCGCAGGAATAATCCAGCGGCACACCAAGTTCGATGGAGAGGTCAGACGGGCCAATCAAGAATACATCTATTCCTTCAACGCTAAGGATCTCGTCAATGTTATCGATCGCCTGCTGCGTCTCGATCATCGGGATGATCAACAGCTCCTCGTTAACCCTGTCCAAATATTCGCGATAGTCTTTAGTTTCGCCCCAGTCGCCACGGACGCCGGCGTTGCTGCGGTCACCAAGTGGGGAGTATCGGCAGGCCCTCACCATAGCTTCGGCATCTGCCTTAGTGTTGACCATAGGCACAATGATACCCCTGGCACCGATGTCCAGAGCGAAGCAGATAAGCTCCGGTCGGTTTGCACTAACACGGACTATCGGTGCGGCCTTCTTTCCGCGCATTGCCTGCAGGGCTCCCCTGTACTGCTTGACCTCAATAGGTGCGTGCTGGGTATCGAAAAGCAGGAAATCAAACCCGGCGTCAGCCAGCATGGCTGCATTGTCCTCGAACACAGACCCAGCCGTGCCGACAACGGGCTTCCCAGATTTCAACAGATCTCTGACAGCATTCATTTGATAATACCTCTTATTATGTATAAGACTTAAGTTCTTGTTCACGCCTGTATGTCTACAGGAATGATGAACTTTATCGATCGATGCCATATTACACCAAATATGCTGGGTGCAAGGGCCAGCAACCCCAAACAAGGACACGATGCAGGAAACCAGGAGCCTGGCCTTTGTTGCGAGCCCGCAAAACCAGGTTTCGGGTAATTTCCATATCCTTCTCTCTTTTTCGAAAACCAGAAAAGTCATTCCGATTAAACCAAGGGAGCCTTAGCGACGTATTTTCTCGCGATTGACTAGGTCCAGGCAGTAATATGGGAAGAACCTTCACCCGATCAAAGCACCAAATTCCCTAGTGAACTATAATCCCTGAGGCATGATTGCAACTAAATCGTAATCCGCATTAGTCCAATTGCCTTAGATGACAATTTAGCTTATCTTGGCAGCTTGAACCAACTTGTGGTTTTCGAATATTTTCGTATATTAAGGAGAAGAATGTGCCAGAAGCATCTACCATTATTTATACCAAGATTGATGAGGCGCCAGCCTTGGCCACGCACTCGTTGCTGCCAATTCTCCGGTCCTTTACAAAGGGCTCCGGTATTGAACTAGAGGCCTGGGATATCTCATTGACCGGCCGCATTGTCGCCAATTTCTCAGCCGTTCTGACTGATGAGCAGAAGATTCCAGACTATCTGACCATGTCCTCAGAACTGTGCGAGCAGCCGACGGCGAATATTATCAAATTGCCAAATATCAGCGCTTCAATCCCTCAGTTAAAGGGCGCAATCAAGGAACTGCAGGACAAAGGATATGCTATCCCCGAATATCCTGATGTTCCTGCCAACGACGAGGAGCGCGAAATCCAGCAGCGCTTTTCCCGAGTGTTGGGCAGCGCGGTCAATCCAGTCCTGCGTGAAGGAAACTCCGATCGCCGTTCAGCCACTGCCGTCAGGGAGCACGGAAGACGCAATCCCCATCGGATGATGAAGGACTGGCCAGAGGTCTCCAAGACCCGCGTCGCCCACATGACCAGCGGTGACTTCTTCGGTAGCGAGAAGGCCGTAACAGTGGCATCGGATGGTTCAGCATCGATCGAATTCGTTGCCGGCGATGGCAAAGTGACGGTGCTAAGGGACGGCATCCCTATAGCAGCTGATGAGATCATCGACTGCTCAGCAATGAATGTGAAGAAGCTGCGGCAGTTTTACGCCGACGAGATGGAGAACGCTAAAGCGGATGGCGTTCTAATTTCTCTTCATTTAAAGTCGACCATGATGCGCGTGTCCGACCCAATCATATTCGGTCACTGTGTGTCGGTTTATTACCAGGACGTTTTGACCAAACACGCGAATGTGATGGCTGAGCTTGGAGTGAACCCGGACAACGGTGTTGCTGAGCTCCTAACCAAGATTGAAACTCTGCCCGCGGACAAACGGGCGGAGATCGAAGCCGATATCGAGGCTGTCTATAAGGCACGCCCGGATCTGATGATGGTGAACTCCAACCGCGGAATCACCAGTTTGCATGTGCCTAGCGATGTGATTATCGATGCCACCATGCCCGTGATTGTCCGAGACGGCGGTCGCACATGGGGGCCAGACAACGAGTTGCACGACACGATTGCTATGATCCCCGACCGCTCTTATGCCACCCTATACCAGGCGATCATCGAAGACTGCCAGAAGAACGGCGCCTTTGACCCGTCTGCAATCGGCAGTGTCGCCAACGTGGGCCTTATGGCTCAAAAGGCCGAAGAGTACGGGTCCCACGACAAGACCTTTACTGCCCCAGGCAATGGCACGATTCGGGTAGTGGACGCATCAGGCACAACCCTCATGGAGCAAGAAGTTGAAGAGGGCGATGTCTATCGGATGTGCCAGACCAAGGACGCGGCCATCCGGGACTGGGTGAAACTCGGCGTCAATCGGGCCAGGGCCACCGGCTCTCCAGCCATCACTTGGTTGAACCCGGACCGCGCTCACGACGCTGAGCTTATCAAGAAGGTGAACAAATACCTTCCTGACCACGACACATCCGGACTGGACATACGCACCATGTCTCCCATCGACGCGATGGATTTCACGATGGCGCGCAGCCGGGCTGGTGAAGACACGATTTCCGTGACCGGAAATATACTGCGTGACTATCTGACCGACCTCTTCCCAATCCTGGAACTGGGCACTAGCGCCAAGATGCTATCTGTCGTGCCTCTGCTCCAGGGCGGTGGTATGTTCGAGACAGGCGCCGGTGGATCGGCTCCGCGGCACGTACAGCAGTTCCTAGAGGAGGGCCATTTGCGCTGGGATTCCCTGGGCGAATTCTGTGCAATCGTCGCTTCCTTCGAGCACTTCAGTCAGGTGCATAAGAACGACAAAGCAAAGCTCCTGTCAGAGACCCTGGACGAAGCGATCGGCCAGTATTTGGATAACAATCGGTCGCCATCGCGCCGAGTGAAGGAACTGGATACCCGGGGGAGTCATTTCTACCTCGCGATGTACTGGGCGGAAGCCTTGGCCAAGCAGACACAAGATCAGGAGCTGCAGGCTCGGTTTAGCGCCGTAGCTCAGCAGATGGCCGCCAACGAAGACAAGATTGTTCAGGAGCTAAACGATGCTCAGGGACAGCCAGTAGATATCGGCGGTTATTACCATCCCAACGATGAAGTGGCTGCCAAGGCCATGCGCCCGAGCGCAACCCTGAACGCGATCATAGACGCCATTTAGCAAACAGCCGACTGGCTGAGGCTTAAACCTCAGCCAGTCGGCGAACGCCCGCGGTAACCTGGCCTTAGTCTGCAAACTGCAGCGCAATTCATAAGCACCACGTCAGTCACAGCCTGCCCAAGAGTCTGGCACTTTAGCCTCAAACTTCCTGACGGAGCCATCCGTACCAACGCTTTGCCCCACTCATTGCAACGCCAAACCGGTTGCAATGAGTGGGATTACGACTATAATACGAACCTTGTTCATTGGATTCACCCCTTGCCCCCAACAGAGTTCAACAAACGGACGGGGGATTCTACAGGATTTGAGTAATCAATAGTCAAAAGCGAAGCATAAATCCCTCACAGTAACTAAGAAACCAATATTCAGGCACGGCTAATTTATGACATCAAGCCATCTTGTTAGGGCTACAAAGCTGACCAAGGATTACGGCGGCACCATCGCACTGAACTCTGTGGACTTTGAAGTTCTCGAAGGCGTCACAGGTCTGCTGGGAGCGAACGGTGCAGGCAAGAGCACTAGTATTAAGCTCCTCCTGGGGATAATAAAGCCCACGTCAGGCACGACGGATGTCCTCGGAGAGAACCCCTACGAGTCCGTAAACATTCGTTCAAGCCTCGGATACATGCCTGAGCACGACTGCCTGCCTACTTCAATCACTGCTTCGGAATTCCTGTCTCACATGGCGCAGGTAAGTGGCATCCCACCTGCAGAAGCTCGGATCCGAGCCGCGGATACGCTACGCCACGTTGGGCTAAATGAGGAGCGTTATCGGCTGATCGGCGAGTATTCCACGGGCATGAAACAGAGGGTAAAGCTCGCCCAGGCCATCGTTCACGACCCCGTTTTGGTTCTGCTGGACGAGCCCACTGCCGGGCTGGACCCCGTCGGCAGAGAAGATATGCTGACCCTTATTCGACGAATCGGAAAGGAGTTTGGCATCAGCATTCTTTTATCCTCGCATCTCATGGGTGATGTGGAGCGCACCTGCGACCGCATCATCGTTCTTGAGGGCGGCAAGGTGATACGGTCGGACGTAGTTTCCCGATTTACAGAAGAGACGGAAACCATATTCATCGAGGTAGACGACCATCGAGATGAGCTGGTCGCGGAGCTATCCAAACGAGGCATCGGAGCTGAACTAGACGGAATTGCAGTGCTGGTGCAGAAGGCTGATGATGAGCAGTTTGACGCTATTCGAGATGCGATAGTAGCCTCAGGTGCCCGCCTTCGGCGAATGGCCCCTCAACGGCAGTTGCTCACAGACATATTCAGGGGCTCGACAGAATGACGGAGCGACAAGGCGAAGTCTACGACATAGGCTATCAGCGATACAACGGCCCACAGGAAGGCCGCTCCCGCGCCCGAAAAGCAATATGGATCGACGGTCTGCGAACATCGTTGGGACTGGGTCGGGGATGGACCGTTAAGATTCTTCCTGCCTTACTTTTCATCGCCATGGTTACTCCGGCGCTGGTCTTCACACTCATCGCATCCTTCGCCGGTCCCGGTGGTGCCGATGGCATTCCTGGCCACGCTGACTATTATGAAATAGCCTCACGAATCCTACTTCTGTTCTCGGCAATAATAGCGCCAGAGTTGCTAACGACTGACCGTAGGAACGGTGTCATCAACCTATATCTGGTCAGGCCTCTATCCCTAAATGACTATATTATCGGAAGGTGGCTGGCGTTCTTCTCGATCACCCTTATCATCGTATATTTACCTCAGGTTATGCTGTTCTTGGGATTGTCTCTTTCGGCACCTGATGTCTGGAATTACTTGCAGAACAATTGGCTAGATATTCCTCGATTCATTGCGTCAGGCCTGTTTGTAGCGGCCTTTACCACTACCCTTCCCCTGTCGGTAGCGGCCTTTACCACTCGACGCGCCTACGCAGCAGCTTTCGTCATCGGTCTTTTCATAGTCTCCAGCGCCACCGGGAACGCCCTGGTTGAGGAGATCGGAGGTTCCAATGCGAAATGGTATGCCCTTATAGATATAACTAGCGTGCCAATTTTTATCAACGACGTAATCTTTAATAAAACCGATAGTT
>CAUZQF010000153.1:0-6171 GCA_963581905.1 Dehalococcoidia bacterium | reverse complement strand
GTCTATTGCGCCGCGTATAGCCGAGCGTATGGCATCGGCCCGCAGCTCCTGCAATGGGATGTACTCTCCGCCTAAGGCTTCGGCCACGGTCTGCACCAGACCGAACCGGTTGCTCCTCGGCGCAGGATCAAGCACGACTGATTGCACCTTCTCATCGCGGAATGCCTTACAGACCTGTATGGCATTATCAAAGGGGTCACCGCTGGCAGTGCTGTAATTTGCCCGGCAGTCTGAAACGACCACCAGCAGAGGCGGGGTATCTGGGTCGCGCCGCTTGTGCTGCGCGATGATCTTTCGAGCCTCTAATAAGGCGTCTGCCAAAGGCGTTCGCCCGCCGGTGGGCAGAGAGTTCAGCCTATCCTGCGCGAGCTTTGCGCTACCCGTAGGCGGCAGCACGACCTCGGATGCCGTACCTCTGAAGGCAATCATCGCCACCCGGTCCCTGCGCTGGTAAGCATCCATCAGAAGCGAGATCACTGCGCCCTTGGTGGCCACCATACGCTGTTGAGCTCCCATGGACCCACTGGCGTCCACGACGAACACCACCAGATTTCCTACCTTAGATTCACGTACTTTTTGACGCATGTCCCAAGGCTCAATTTGCAGTGCCAAGTTCTGGTCTGTGAACGCCTGACGTCGTCGCTGGAACGGCGCTGCCACCCGAACCGTCGCGTCCAGGGCGAGATCAGTCACCTTGCCGTTCGGTAGCGTCGCATCGACGTAACGTCCGCGCCGATCGCGCACCTGGCTTGTGGTACGCCTGCCGTGGCTGGCCCGCAGGCGCTGGTCCAAGGCACTGATGTTCAATGGCTTTACCTGAAAGGAGTCGCCAGTCTGGAACACGTTCTCTTCCGACCCGCCGCTGGACTGCTCTTCCGACTGCGGTGGCTCAGGAGGCGTGTCGCCAAGATCAGGAGTGTCCTGGTTGGATGGCGGTGGTGGTGTCGGTGGCTCGTCATCCATCAGGTTCTGAGCCATTTCTTGAAGCTTTTCTCTATTCATTTCGGGGTCGTCGAAGGGCTGGCGGCGCATGCGGTGTAGCAACGCCATCTCCGCGACTTCCAGGACGTCATCGAAGGTCACGCTGGTGCGTCCGCGATATGCAGCCAAGGTCTGCGACGCCTTGTAGATGACGATGTCGGCCCTGAGACCGTCCACCTCATGCTCGGCACACAGTCTGGCAATGAACATCATCATGCTGTCGTCGACCACCACGGACGCCAGCAGGTCTTTGGCTGACGCTACTTTGGTCCGCTCGTCCATCTCAGGCTCTTGCCAAAGCGGGCCGAAGGCGGCCGGGTCCGACTCGTATGCGATGCGTCTGCGAACTACTTCGACTCGTCGCTCCGGGTCGGAGATGTGATCAATCTCAACGGCCAGTCCAAATCGGTCTATAAACTGCGGTCTGAGGTCGCCCTCCTCTGGATTCATGGTCCCGATTAACAAGAACTGGGCAGGGTGGGAGAAGGATATGCCCTCTCGCTCGACGAAGTTGCGACCCATGGCAGCGGAGTCCAGCAGCACGTCGACAACGTGGTCGTTCAGTAGGTTGACCTCGTCAATATAGAGGATGCCTCGGTGAGCGGAGGCCAGCAGCCCCGGCTCGAAGCGCTTCTGGCCATCGCGAATGGCAGACTCGATATCCAGCGTGCCGACGACGGCCTCCTCGGTGGCACTAACCGGCAGTTCAACCAGTCTCACCTGCCGATGGACAGAATGCTTCGTCTCATTCCCGTTGCAGAAGCTGCACTCCGCGAAAGGCGAAGCAGGGTCACAGCTATAAGGACAGCCCGTCACCACTTCCAGTTCAGGCAGCAGCGCCGCCAGAGATCGCGCGGCAGTCGACTTAGCCGTGCCCTTCTCGCCGCGGATAAGCACACCTCCGATGCCTGGATTGATGGCATTAAGAATCAGCGCCAGCTTCATGCGCTCCTGGCCTACAATAGCGCTGAAAGGGAAAATCCTATCCTGTGCCATACTGCTTTGCTGGCTCATTATCCGCCTCCCGATCCGTTTAGCGACTGCTGTACGCCCGATAGAAACTCTTTTACATGAGGAAGCACAAGCTCCTTCTGCAAAAACGCCTGGTCATGATTGAGGCCCGGCAATGAGAAGAATTTTGTATTTGGCAAATTGCCCGCGAACTCTTTCGTAAGCATGTTGCGCTCGTCCGCCTCGCCCGTGAACAGTAGAGTCGGCCCTTGCAGACCTTTCGCGATCTGCTCCACTTCGAAGGGAGGCCATCTCATGATCTGCTTCCGGAACGCTATAAATACGTCGTAATCTTTAGGGTCGCGACGTGATTCTTCACCAGCCAGAATCGAGTCTCGTCTGCGCTCCCATCTCTCTATCCACTTCAGATCGTCGACCTTCTGCTCTGCGGTGCGTGCGTACGGGTGTTGCCCGCCTAGAACGAAGGAGTGAAAACGATCGGAAGCGTACACGGCCAGCGAGTACCCTCCCCTGGCGCCCATGGAGTATCCAAAGCAGTGAGCCTTGTCGATGCCCTCCACATCCATGACAGCGATCACATCGGATGCCATGTACTGAGGCGCATAGTCCTCTGTTTCGTATAGCTGGTCGCTGGAACCATGGCCGCGCGCGTCCAACATTATCAGCCGATAATCATCTTTCAATGCGTCGACGTACCCGCCTTTTACGAACTGCACCATTGACGTCGTAAGACCGTGCAGCAACACTACGGGCGGTCCGTCTCCCTCTACGTGATAGTGGATCTTTACACCATTATTGTTTACGAAAGGCATTATGCTACTTGTGAACCAACCTTCTGGTTAACATTTTTCAAGAACTCTTTTATATGGGGCAAGGCCTCGTGGCTATACCTGTTTGTCTGCCCATGATCCAGGCCCGGAATCGACACGAACATGGAATTTGGCATCTGCTCCGCGCACTGCTTCACATCAGAAAACAGCGAGTCTGCCTCGCCCACGAACACGAAACAGGGCATGTTCATAGTGGGGAGAATGTCTGAGTTATCCGGGCGATCTTGGGTCAGAGCACTAAGAGCCTTCAGGTCATTGGCCGACTTCCGGACCCGAAACCACTCCGAGTCAGCCCGATCCGGCGCGGCTAATATGGCACCCTTCACGTAGGCTTCCATATCATCGCTTCTGAATGCCCTTCGAGTTGCCGCCATGCTGCGCCCGTAAGGATGGGATGCCCCAATGACCAGCGCTTTGAAACGCTCCGGCGCGTATTTTGCGAGGCCGTAGCCAATGAACCCGCCCATGGAATAGCCGAAGTAGCTGGCCTTGTTGATGCCAAGCTCGTCCAGCACGCCAACAATGTCCGCCACAGAAGTTTCCAAGGAGTAGCTATCTGGATCGTGGGGCTTGTCGCTGTTCCCGTGCCCGCGGTGGTCGATCAGTATGAGACGGTAGTCGTCCTTAAGGCCTTTTACCCAGCCGTTCTCGTACCAGTCCCCAACTGATCCCGACGTGCCATGCATCAGCACCAGCGGCTCGCCTGTGCCGTCCAACTGATAGTGAATGCGTACGCCGTTGTTATCAAAATAAGGCATTATGAATTCCCCTAAGTCATCAAAGGCAAAACGTGTGCAATCTATGCCCCCTCTCCGTCGACGGAGAGGGGGAACCGGGGGTGAGGTCAAGCCCCAACCCGCTCACTTCTTTTGCCACTACCAAATAATTTCTCGTCACCCTAGTCGTCGCCAACAGACCGCTGGGCCTGCTGTTCTTGGCGCTCCTCCAGCACTGCCTCGGTCTGGAGGTACACCCGGCGCAACTCGTTCAGAGTCTCTTCCGAAGGGTTCTCCCACATATCGCGGTCCGCTGCTTCCATCAGTCGCTCGGCGATAGCTCGCAGCGCCCAAGGATTGCTCTCCTTGAAGAACTCCTGCATCTCGGGGTCGAGAACGTACGCCTCGGTGACTTCCTGATACATCCAGTCGTCGATGATCTGCGCCGTAGCGTCGTACCCAAATATGTAATCCACTGTGGCCGCCAACTCGAACGCACCCTTGTAGCCGTGCCGCTTCATGGAGTCCATCCACTTGGGGTTGACCACCCGGCTGCGGAAGACTCGTCGCGCCTCTTCTTTAAGGTCGCGTGTCTTTAGCTGGCTAGGGTCTGCCGAGTCGCCGAAGAACTGCCTCGGGTTCTCGCCCGCCAGATGCCTCACGGTGGCGATCATGCCGCCGTGGAATTGCATATAGTCGTCGGAATCGAATATGTCATGTTCGCGGTTGTCCTGGTTCTTGGTAGCCACATCGATGACAGCAAACCGACGGCGGAACTCCTTAACGGCGCTAACGCCGTGCCTCTGCCGGGTGTAGGCGTAAGAGCCCCATGCCGTGTAGATGTTCGCCAGGTCTTCGTCAGACTGCCAGTTGCCCTGGTCTATGGCCTGCAAAATGCCCGCGCCATAGCTGCCGGGCTTGCTGCCGAAAATTCTATAAAGAGACTCGGACTCCGCGTCGCTCTGTGCCGTGCCCTCGGCTTTTCGCGTTGCGACGTCGGCGTTATAGTGCTTGAGAATAAAGTTTTGCTCTTCAGGTTCGTCCAGAAGGATCACCTGCTGGAAGGCGTCATCCATTAGGCCGATAAGATTCTGGAAAGCGTCTCGGAAGAAGCCACTGATGCGGACCGTGACGTCGATTCGCGGCCTGCCAAGCTCCTCCAGCGACATGATCTCCAGCCCTACCACGCGACGATTCTCCTCCTGCCACACAGGCCGTATGCCCATTAGCGCGAGAATCTGCGCGATGTCGTCCCCATGTGTGCGCATTGCCGACGTGCCCCATACGGATATGCCGACAGACTCCGGGTAAGCGCCCTCGTCCTTGAGGTAGCGCTCCGCCAAAGAGTCGGCTAGCTCCTTGCCAATCTGCCATGAGGTCTCCGAGGGCAGACTGCGCGGGTCCATAGAGTAGAAGTTACGCCCCGTAGGCAGCACGCCTGCCATGCCACGGGTTGGTGCGCCTGCCGGTCCCGGCGGAATGAACTTCCCGTCGAACCCTCGCAGCAACGCATCGATCTCGTTTGTAGTCTTAGCCAGCGCCGGTCGAATCTGCTCACAGATGTACTTCAGAACGCCGGGCACCTGCCCTTTTTGCTCCAGCAGGCCGTCCATTACGTCCGGTATCGCCGCCGAATCGAAATCTACATCGGCTGCATTTTCCAGCAGCTTACGAGCCAGGGTTTCTAGCCGTTCGATCACGTCACCTGCGGCAATGATAGGCTCCTCGCTGTTCAAACTGGCCAGCGCAGACGGAAGGTCTTTGGCATCGAAGGCCACAGCTCTGTCCCTCATAAGGGTCTGGTAATCTAGGCCCAGTGCATCGCCAATAGCGTGGCGCAGTCCGAGGACATCTCCGTTGTTCAGGCGAGTTAAGGCGAGTAGAAGGCCGATCAGCAACTCGCCCTCTGGCGGCTCGCCTAGCGTATGCAGACCATCGCGAATCTGCGCATCCTTTAGCTCACAAATGTAGCCGTCGATATGCAGAATGAAGTCGTCGAAGTCGTCAGGTATCTCGTCGACTCCCAGGTCTTCGTTCAGTCGAGCCTTCTGCACGACCTCCCATATCTGCTGACGTAGGATCGGCAGCTTCTGCGGGTCCATTCCGGCAGCAGTAGCGTACTCGTCCATTAGCTGCTCGCACCGCGTAATGTCACCATAGCTATCCGCTGTGGTCATGGACGGCACCAGGTGATCTATGATTACGGCGTGGGTCCGGCGCTTGGCCTGAGTGCCCTCGCCGGGGTTGTTAATAATAAAAGGATAGAAGTGTGGAATGTCTGGCAGGCACACCTCGGGATAACATGAGCGGGAGAGGCCAACGCCCTTGCCCGGCAGCCACTCCAGCGTGCCGTGCTTGCCTAGGTGCACGACGGCGTCGGCGCGATAGTCGTCGCGAAGCCAACGGTAGAATGCCAGGTAGTGATGTGTAGGCATGAACTCGGGGCTGTGGTAGATGGCGATAGGATTCTCGCCAAATCCGCGCGACGGCTGAATGCCAATGAACACGTTGCCAAAGCTGACGCCCGCTACGAATAGGTGGCCGTCGTCCATGTAAACGGTTCCCGGCGGATCACCCCAGCTATCCTTCATCTGCTTTTGAACGTCGGCGGGGAATCCAGCAAACTGCTTGCCGTAAACCTCTTCGGATACTCGGCCTTCTGCGCCGCGCAT
>CAUZQF010000152.1:0-6210 GCA_963581905.1 Dehalococcoidia bacterium | reverse complement strand
AGTTGACCCTCACGCCGGTCTTGGCCAGCTCCTTGCCCACGGACTTGGTTAGTCCGATTACGGCGGCCTTGGTGGCAGAGTAGGGCACCATGCGGGGGTTGCCCTCTTTGCCAGCTATGGATGCGATGTTGACGATTCGACCGTAGTCTTTCTCGAGCATGGCGGGAATGGCGGCGTGGCAGAAGGAGTAGACGCCTCGCAGATTGATGCGGTATACCCTGTCCATCTCTTCGACAGGCGTCTCCCATATGTTGCCGTCAACGCCGGTGATGCCCGCGTTGTTAACCAGGATGTCCAGACGGCCCCAAAAGTCTATGGCCTGCTTAACAGCCTCCTCAGCAGTGGAGCTTTCGCTCACATCGCCTACTACCAGCCGAGTCTCGGTCCCCCTAGCGGCAATTTCGCTGGACGACTGCTCACCCATCTCGCCGTTCAGGTCCACCATAACCAGGCTTGCACCTTCACTGGCCAGCCGCCTGGCTATGCCGTAGCCGATGCCCGTGGCGGCTCCAGTAACAATAGCCACCTGTCCGTCAAATCGTCCCATGTGCGCTCCTGACTGTGTCTATGCTTGCTTTGGCCGGTATTGCGGCCTTTGCTATTTGGTCAGAGCGTATTATATTCGCTGGCCCAGCCCGGTCAAGGCAACGGGCCGTGATCACGTTTGCCGTGCTCTTTATTTTCCCTGTTCTAGAAGCCGGTAGTCCCCCGTTGTCGCCCTGTTGTAAGGCCAGGCCTCAGTTGGTACTATCTGGGCGAAACGCCTGGCGAGCTTGTGTCGGGCCAAAGTAACAATAGATGGAGGTCTGCGACATGCCAATACTGGGCTCTGGTGATTTTGTTTATGAGGTATCGGGTGAGGACTGGGGTGACATACCCGAAGGCTCGACCTATAAAGAAGCTACTGCCGTCGCTGTAGATAGCGACGACAATGTCTACGTCTTCAACCGCGGCACGAACCCAATGATCGTGTTTGATACCGAAGGCAAGGTTCAGAGGACATGGGGTCACGGAATATTCTCTAGTCCTCATGGTGTGACGGTGGGCCCTGACGGAACTATCTGGTGTGTGGATAACGCCGACCACTCCGTAAGGCAATTTACTCCGGACGGCATGCTGCTAAAGACCATGGGTACGCCAGGCCAACGTAGCACACCTATGAGTGGCAAGGCCTTCAGTGGCCCGACCCACGTTGGCTTCGATCCGCGAAACGGCGACTTTTACATTGCCGACGGCTACTCCAATGCAGTGGTGCACAAGTACTCTCCAGATGGCAAAGAGCTGTTCTCCTGGGGCGAGTCAGGCACGGGAGAAGGCCAGTTCAACATCGTTCATTACGTAGCGGTGGATCGCGATGGCTGGGTCTATATCGCCGATAGGGAGAACCATCGAATACAGGTGTTCAGCCCGGAAGGCAAGTACGAGACTCAGTGGATTAACCTGTCTCGAGCCGCCTGTCTGCACCTGGATTACCGTTTCGACCAGCCCCTGATGTACATAGGGGAGTATTTCGGAGGCATTGGCAATAACCGAATGGGGACGAACCTTGGCCCCAGGGTGACGATCGCCGACCTGAAGGGTAATTACCTCGCCAAGCTAGGTCTTGACCCATATGGAGACGAGCCTGGGCGCTTCTACTCGCCGCACGGCATCGCTGTGGACTCCAAGGGCGACATATACGTCGCAGAGGTCTCCTGGGCCGACTACGGCAGCAAGATGGACCCTCCGATAGAGTTGCGCTCCATGCAAAAACTGATCAAACAGGGCTAAATGGCACGGAGACACTTCTCCGGAAAATAACTAGACAATAGAAAGAGGGGCTGGCATATCGCCAGCCCCTCTTTAATTTTGCTGTTAAGACTGTCGATCGTTACTCGACTATGAAACTGCCTGTACCGCTGCCGGAAACGTAGCCCGACTTGGTCGTGGTCGCAACGATGCTATAAGGCCCTCGTCCATCTCGTTTAGCGTTCACCCGGTAACGACAAGTAGCGTCATCGTTTGCATCTGTGGCGCGAGAGCATGACAGGGTGCCTCCATCGGCAGTCGTAACTACCATGGAGATCACAGCGCCTTCCACAGCGCTTCCCCTTGCTTCAACATGAGCAGTCATGTAGACATTATTTCTGTTCTTGCAGGTCGCTTTATCAGTACTTACTGCCACAGCCAACGGTGGCAGCGAGCCGACTATGACCTGTATGGAATCACTATCTTCATTTGAGTTAGCGTCCGAAGCGGTCGCGGTAATGGTGTGGGTGCCATCGGAAAGCGCGTTGTTAATGCTGGCGCCCGTTCCCTGCGATCCGTCGATGCTGGACACCCATGCTATTGAACTTGAGAGGTTGCCATCTTCCAGGTCGCTGGCCGTGCCCGTAAAATTAATTGACGAGCCAGAGTCGTGAACGCTGTCATTGCCTGGGTCAGTGATCTCAACGTCGGGAGTGCCTGAAACCGCTGCTCCACTTGGGTACAGAGAGCTAACCCTGTTGATGTCGTCCTGGGAAAGGGTTCGTCTGGCGCCTTCGTAGTAGGGCTCCATGATGGCACCGTCTACAAGTGAGTGATTAAGTCATAGACCGTGACCAAACTCCTGCTGCCAAACGGTCTGTAAGTCATAGCTGCTACCTGGAACTGAACCTTCGTCGCCGATGAACAAGGTGAAGTTCTTTTGTCCATGGCCATATCAAATTCGTCGGTCTGGAGGCCGTACCAGGTCAGGCCCAGTACCTGAGGGTCCTTGATGCCGATCCAACCTACGTCGTTATTGCCATCGAACTTTTGAGGTCCCCAGCATTCCTGTACCAGCGATGGGCACTTGCCTGTATCGCCTGAATACTCAAATACGAAATTAGAACTGGCAACATTATTCCAAATAGCCTGTGATGCTTCCCCAATGGCTCTGTGGTTACAGGAAGCTATATCGGCGGGTACCCCACTGCCGTTGTACCTGACAGATACCTCGTTGTTAGAAGGGTCGTTGTCCGAGAATACGTTTCACACAAGGCCAGTGGTTGCGAATTCGGCGGAATCCAGCTCTCGCGCTTTAGGGTATGCCCTGTGCAGAGCTGCTTGTGCGACTTCCCGTGCGTTCTCGTTTGAGCGCACCGCCACTAATATCTCGACAATGGCATCTTGACCATCAATTTCGACGAGGCCTCTAATTGGCACAGCCTTCGCTGACCCGCCATTGGCCTGTGCCTCTATAGTAGAGGACTGTGGGGCCGCCATGAAAAGCGCCGCCACGAAGGCCAGAACTGCCAGAATTGGCCATCGCATATTCACCACTTCTACCTCCGTTTCACAACCTACGAATTAAACTTTGAACGCTTGATCACATACGAGCCAACAGGTAAATTACTCTACCGAATATCAGCCCGATTTATAAATTAAGGCAAACGGGTGCATGAAGCCCACGCCAACCCTACGGGGAGGTTATTACAGGGTGGCCAGATGAACAACGACCTTCCGCCCCTATATGTTTCAGCTTTCCTGTTGGGTTTGTTAGGTGCAGCCTAATGATTAGGTGCCCCCCATGATCCAGAGGCAATCAAATCATCTGTGTTTCCGCAATCGCCACCAAATAAAACCAGGGTCTGCACTTGGTAATTAAACATGTGGTAATTTAGCCAATCACGTAGATATTTCTTGGTGCAAGAACGTTACAGAGTGGTGTGGTTATGGTTTGAATAAGAACTCATTATGCGAATTCGGGCACTTTTGGGTTTCTTAAAGCCTTTGGCAGGATATATTAGGTCATATCGTGGTCTGCATGAGTGGCATGCACGTGCAAATGACAGGGTGTAGGCCACCTGCTAACTTCGTGGCTGATACGCGGGGTTGTGGTTGAGGAGGTAAGGATGAATAGACGTTGGAGTATCTTGGCGACTTTGACCGTCGCCATGGTTCTCGTATCCATGATAGGTACGCTTCGGGTAGCTGCTGACGCTCCCGAGTACCTTTTCATAAATGGCGATGAGGCATCGCCTAAAGTCCAGAAGTTCCTTAAGCGAGAAGGCGTGCATTATAGGCGCGGGTTCAAGGGCGGGTTCTCAGTCAAGGTAGAAGACAACGCCAAGGGGCGCGCCAAGCAGGATTTGAAAGACCTTGGCTTCGGTGTCAGCAATATCGCTGTCTACCAGCCGATCGGCACACCGTCAGACCCTACGCCCTACGGCATTGAGCAAACCTATGCCGATAATGCGATCACCCAGACATCAGGTGGCAAGGGCATCACTATTGGCCATCTGGGCACCGGCATCGATGTCGATCACCCGGACCTGGCTGGTCGAATAGTCGGCTGTCAGGATGCAACGGGTAGTCTGGCCCTCAGTGATAAATTGAACAAGACCTGCAGGGACTGGGATGGACACGGCACCCACACTGCTGGCTCTGAGGTTGCAGATGGCGGTAAGAATGGGACTGGAATCTGGGGTGTAGCTCCGGGAAGCCAAGCTGTACTCCATTGCGGTCTGCTCCAGGTCTGGTTGCCTTGCTGACGACATTGCAGCAGCCATCGACTACCTGGGATCCAACGGCCTGGTGGACGTCATAACCATGAGCATAGGTGGCCCGTCGTCCGACCCGACGATAGCGGCGGCCATCGCCAATCACAAGGACAGCATTCTCTTTGTGGCTTCTGCTGGCAATAGAGGTCCGTCCACCGGCAGCATAGAATATCCCGCATGGGACCCTAACGTAGTTGCTGTCACGGCTATTGACGACTCAGAGATCGTCATGAATTTCAGCAGCAGGGGCATAGACGATGGTAACGACAGCGTAATCACCATCGGAGAGATTGAGTTTGCAGCTGCTTGGAGCCTGGTGGAGTCCACGTTCCCAACGTACTTCACCGAAGTTGACGGATATGAGTACCACTTGGGTACGTCTATGGCGGCCTCGCAAGTTGCCGGGCTGGCTGCCAAGCTATGGCAGGGCGACCCAGATAGCACCAGACTCTTCTTGAGGACGACCGTAACGGACATAGTAGACGGGAAGCGGGCCGGAGCTGGCTACGACGTAGCTTCTGGCTATGGACTGCCGCACGTTACTGCGGCCGCGCCACCACCACCTCCTCCCCCTGCGGAGCTGGACTCCCTACATGTTCGGGACATTGATGGCGATGGCAAGAAGAGCAGGCGTGGCAAGTGGCAAGCTAACGTTACCGTTATGCTCCACGACTTCGATGAACACAAGGTGCGTCGAGCCGAGGTAGAGGCTACCTGGACGACCTCAAAGGGCACTAGCACGGCGAAATGCAGAATCAAACGAGGTGGAACCTGCAAATTCCGAAGTCCTAGCTTCGGCAAGGGCGTTTCGAATGTGACCTTCAGTGTGACTGACATAAGCCATAATTCGCTGACCTATAGCGTGGGCGATAATCACGACCCAGACGAGGATAGCGATGGCACGACCCTGGTGATTGATAAGCCATAACGGATTAAGAGACAGACTTAGATCAAAAAGGCCGCCCTGTTTAGCTTGAGGACGGCCTTTTTTGTTGTTGTGTGATTTGTGAGTAGCTTATACTGAAGTTGGTTGCCTGGTGATGCTTTCATTAGAGGACTGATAGAGCGAGGTTTCGCGGCAACTAATTTTGTGGAGGCTACCTAAGGACGGTATGACAACTAACCATACGGTAAGCAAGATAAAAGTTGGGGAAGAAGGCCTGGACCTGGAGTGGAACGACGGCCACCTGAGCCACTACGATTCCAAGTACCTTCGCATCAACTGTGCCTGCGCGGAGTGCGTCGAGGAGTGGACCAATCGACCTTTGCTGGACCCTACTTCGGTGGCATACAACATACGAATAGAGGACCACATTCCGGTAGGCAAGTACGCAATACAGTTCTTGTGGAGCGATACGCACTACACCGGAATATACCCATTTGAGCTGCTCAGGAAGCTCTGCCCTTGCGACGAGTGCAAGGCGAACAACAAGAAATAAGGAAATAAAAGAAGGGCCGGTCAATTGATCGGCCCTTCTTTTTGCAATCGCGAGAAGTGCTAGGCGGGCTTGAACTTGGGCAGGGCGATCGTGTCAGTGATGTCCTCGAACACAACCTCTAATGCCATGCCAACCTGAAGCTTTTCAGGCGTCGGGTCCTCCATGACGATGTTGGTCGCCATGATCGGTCCCTCTTCAAGCTCAACTATGGCCGTCACGAAAGGCACGTCGGGCACGAAGCCGGGATGCGGCGCTCTCTGCACTAT
>CAUZQF010000151.1:0-6219 GCA_963581905.1 Dehalococcoidia bacterium | reverse complement strand
CCAGGCACGTTAAACACCTGCTCAATAACCACTAACCCGCCCATTAGGATTACTACTTCGAAGCCCGCTAGAGTAATCACAGGCAAGAGAGCGTTTCGCAGCACGTGAACGAATAGCACCCTCGGCCGCTTGAGGCCCTTGGCATCGGCAGTCCGAACGTAGTCCTCGCGCATTACTTCAAGAACGGAGGAGCGGGTCATGCGCAGCATTCCAGCTGAGCTACGTGCTCCAACTATTATAGCTGGCAAAAATAGGGTCTGGAAGTTCGTCCAAGGATCCACCCAAGGAGGCTTGTACTCCAACGGCGGAAGCCACCCAAACACTGCCAACAACACCAATATGGTAAGAAGCGCAAGCCAGAAGTTCGGTGCAGACTCAAAGCCGATACTAACTACACGAAAAACGTAGTCCACCCAAGTATCGCGACGCGCCGCTGCAAGAATGCCGCCAGGTATAGCTATGACAACAGCAATTAGCACGGCCAGGAACGCCAGCTCAGCGCTGACTAATAAGCGCGGTTTCATCCTGTCCAACACTGGCCTCCTGTTGGTCCAGGAGGTCCCGAAGTCCCCGCGAGCAAAATTGCCAACCCACCTGAGATACTGCTCTGGAAGAGAGCCATCCAAGCCCAACCTCTTCCGGACCCTTTCAAAATCTTCTTCAGTGACTTCAATTGTGCGGTCAGTCCCAGACAAAAGGAGGGAAGTAGCGTAGTCGCCAGGTATTACATGCAGCATCATGAATATGAAAAGCGACACGCCAAAAGCGGTTGGTATAAAGAGTGCCAACCTTCGGATTATGTAATTCCTCAACGCCCGTCCCTTCCCCTGTGTCTTACTACCGCAGCACCTGTTGGCACTCGCAGTTAAATGAATTCTTTATGTAGAGCCCCGCACAGGCTCAAAAATATAATCGATATAAACAGCACGACTAAATAGATAATTCAGATGATGGGGAAAAGATGGCCCTATGTAAATCACGGGCCACCTGCGAAATGCAGATGGCCCGTGGCTAAAAGAACCTTAGTTGCGGCTAAATTCCGCCCGGTACTCCAGTAATCTGTCCCTTGAAACCAGAGTCGTCCGCATGGGAAGGGTCAATCCAGGTCTGCTCCCATCGCATGAACGGTCCTGATGGCTGAGGCTGATGAACGTATCCACGCACCTCAGGCCAGAACGCTGCTGCCTCTTGCTCCCAGTAAAGCGGGAATCGAAGGTACTGCCCCATGAGATACAACTGCAACTCATCGGATGCAATTTTCTGAGCCTTCGGGTCGCTAGCTGACGCAAGGGTTGCTAACAACGCTTCAGATGTCTCATTGCAAGCAGTCTGCGGCGTGATGTAGTTGGTGGACGATGCACAGCCGTAGTAGAAGCTCATGCCCAATCCGGGATTGTCAGCTGGCATGGTGGAGTTACTAGGAGTGATGTGACCCCATCCACCTGTTGTGACCTGCTGTCTCCACGCTACGGACTCGACTGAATCGAAATCCATAGTGATACCTAGGAGCCTCAACTGCTCCTGTATCAAAGTAGCCCTGGTCTGAACCTGCTCGTCGGACTCAACTGTAATAGTGTAAGTCGCGTCGAAGTCGAAGCCTTCGCCCTCAAGAATCGCAATGGCTTCCAGCCTCTGGGCATCGTAACCTGCTGCTGGCACACACCATCCGGGTACCGCACAACCCTGTGCTTGAGTCAAGTCCCACGCACCTCCAGGAGGCATAATGAAACCAGTAGAACCATGACCTGCCTGAAGAACAGCAATGGCTGCTCCTCTGTCCATACCCATCATGATGGCCTGACGCACTTTGACATTATCAAATGGTGCCTTACCCGAGTTAAGGCTAATGCCGTGATGGCCTCGTGTGGCCCTGATGACAGTCTGAATCTGGTCGTTGTCCACATATGCGTCGTACTGACCAAAGTTGCGAACCCAGTGCCAATTTGTCTGGTGAGCCAACATTGTTGCCTGCTGCACTGACTCATCCAAAATCCCGTGAATAGTTAGCCTGTCGAGGTATGGCAGACCTGGCTTGAAATAGTCAGGGTTGGCCTCAAAGTGCTGAACATCAACACCGACATTCTGACCCTCTTCCCAAATGAATGGGCCTGTGCCGACTGAGACGTCCTGGAACATGGCATCTTCGCCGCCTTCCAGGAACCAGTCCTTCTGGAAAACCAGGAAGCCTCTGTCGATAAAGGCTACCAGAGCCGTGTCGGTTCCGCCGGAGTACCTGACGTGGAGCCTGGTATCGTCGTTACAGCTGGAGCTTTCTATGAATGCCAGCTTGGCGCCCATCTCACTGGCCGTAATTCGACCGTCGGCCTCACCATTGATCATCGTATCGATGGTGTAGTTCGCATCCTCGCAGACGAAGGCCTGGCCATCATGCCAGTTAATACCTTCGACAAACTTGAAAGTGAGACCCTGGCCGTCGGAGTCCTGCTCCCACGAACTCGCCAGATCAGGAACGATCTTGCCTGGACTATAGGGATCCTCACCGATCAAGCTGTTCATAATTGGCGATCGGTAACGTGTGACCGTCGCTGTGTACGCGCCCCAAGTATTGGCGTGCTCTAGCGGGTCCTCGAAGTTGACTATCATCTCTCCGCCATAGAGCGGCTGTCCGTAGAACGCCGAAGGAGGATTCCAATAGTCAGGCGTAGCGTTGCTAGTCGAAGCTACGGGAGCCATGGCAGGTGCCGGCGTCGGGATAGCTGCAACGGCAGCTGCGACGATCGCCGAAACTTCGCTTGAGCTTAACGGGTCGGGGCCACTACTCGCTGCGGCTGCGGCTGAAATCGCCGCTCGTATGTCACCAGGCGTAACAGCACTGCCAGCTGCCTTAGCCGTGGCTGCGCTTACAGCGGCTTGAACCAAGCTGCTTATCTCAGCAGGGTCTGTGCCTTCTGGCACTGCGCCTTCAACGGCAGACGCAACCATCGAGCTTATCTCGGCGGCGCTAGGTCCTGAAGGAGCCGCTTGCACGGCCGCGTTTAGAGCAGCCTGCAACTCTGCCGGAGTAACTCCGGGTGCTGCTGGAGCAGGCGATGAGGAGCACGCAACTGCGAGTGCCATGACCAAGGCCATAGCCATTACAGCCCATGCTTTCATACTTACGAGTAAGGGTTTGACCACAATAAGACCTCCGTGTTATTTCCAATTATCGGCAGCGCCAATTAAAGCCTTGAGGACATTGATATAGTTTGACACTTCTACCAGCTGTTAGCAGCCAGCCGCTTTTAGTCGTAATTCCCGGCGATTATTCAAAACCAGTTTAGCGCCCGACGAAAAGCACACGTACCCGGCAGGCAACGACTGTGAAAATTCCTCTGTGAAAATTTTCCACAACTTGGCTATACCGAGATTTACGTCGAGCAATATAACTCCCAAACAGTGGCATTGTCAAATAGTCCCAGTTAAACAGACATCTAGCATTGTTATTTACCTGCAAGCCAGTGTCAAGGAGCGCATACATACATGAAATCGTCGTCATCTTCCCAACATATCAGTGGTTCAGACCGTGGTTCAATCGGCTTTTATTTGACGAAAATAGGCAGCATTTTAGTGTAGTTGTGCGAGTGGGCGAAATAAATAGCCAAGAATAGACTGAAGCCCTCAGTAAGCGAATAGACATCACTTTTTATACAGGCATTTGTATAGGCAATACTGGAAGATGTTGCTAATATATTTCCATCGTCCCAGTGATGACCGCCATAATGTGCGAACGAACGACGGAGGTGCGCGCCTTGACTCTCGTAGAAACGCTAAAGTACGACCTACTTATAGACGGTGAGTGGCGGCCCGCAAGAAGCGGAGACCGTTTCGATGTCGAGAATCCTGCCACTGGTATTTCCATTGCCAGCATGGCCAATGCCGGCGAGGCTGATGTCGCCGACGCTGTCGAGTCTGCGCAACGAGCCTTTATCAGCGGGCCGTGGGCAAGCATGACCGGCGGGGACCGTGGCCGCATCATGTGGAAGATGGCCGACCTCATAGAGGAGCGGGCCCAAGAACTCGGGCAGTTGGAGTCCATTTCCAACGGGCGACCCATTTCGGAGACCTCTTCACAGATGGCGGTAGTTGCGACCTATTTCCGCTACTTCGCTGGCTTCTGCGACAAGATTCAGGGCACAACAATTCCCACATCGCCATCCCATTTTAACTACACTACTAGGGTCCCGCTGGGCGTGGTTGGCCAGTTGACGCCCTGGAACCACCCAATGATGATCGCATCGAAAAAGCTGGCTCCGGCCCTGGCTGCCGGATGCACAGTTGTCCTCAAGCCATCCGAGTGGGCGCCACTGACTCCCACCGAGATCGGCAAAATTGCAATCGAGGCAGGCCTACCTCCCGGCGTGCTAAACATCGTAAACGGCTTCGGTCCTACCTCTGGAAAGGCGCTGGCCTCAGACCCCCGGCTGGGAAAGCTAGACCTGACTGGCGGCACGGAAACCGGCAGGGCAGTCGCCAAGTTAGCCGGAGAAAACCTGACACCACTTCAGTTCGAGCTGGGCGGCAAAGCGCCTGTGATCGTGTTCGACGATGTGGATTTGGATGAAGCGGTCAACGGCTGCGCATTCGCCTCCTTCATAGGCTCGGGGCAGACCTGCATACAGGGGTCCCGCGCCGTGGTACACCGTAGCATTTACGACGAGTTCGTGAAGAAGCTAACCACCAAGGTTTCCAGCATCAAGATAGGCGACCCAACAGATCCGCAGACGCAGATGGGCCCTGTGATCTCAAAGCCTTCCTTTGAGAGGGTGTTGGGATACATCCAGTCATCTATTGATGAAGGAGCCAGGGTTGCCCACGGCGGAAAGAAGCCTGCAGGGGCTGAGTACGAGTCAGGTTACTTCATCGAGCCCACCATTCTGGCGGATGTTAAGCAGAGCATGAAGGTTGCCCAAGAAGAGGTCTTCGGGCCTGTTGTCTGCGTAATACCTTTCGACACGGAAGCGGAAGCCATCGAAATTGCCAACGATATTCCCTTTGGACTGGGCTGCTCGATCTGGACCCGGGACGTGGCCAGGGCGCATCGCGTCGCACGAGACGTCATCGCCGGCGTAATCTGGATCAACGACCATCACAGGCTACATCCAGCAGTGCCATGGGGCGGCTTCAAGGACAGTGGTTATGGACGAGAGGGAAGCTTCGAGTTCATCAACGAGTATACTGCTCCCAAATACGTCTGCGTTCGTGTAGATTCAGAGCCAGTGGACTGGTACGGAAGCTCCGGTACTGGCAGACGACTTAACTAGTCCAGATGGCGCGATACAGCTTTTCACTGGCGCTGTAGATATGGGCCAGGGCTCCGATACAGCGTTGACGATCATCGCCGCAAGAGAGCTGGATCAGCCTCGGAAATCGATCTCCATAGTGACTGGCGATACAGCAAACACTCCAGATGCAGGCCCTTCGACAGCCAGCCGTCTGGTGTACTACGTGGGCAACGCCGCAAAAGACTCCGCCACGCAGAGGAAGGACGCTATCCTCAACACGGCATCGGACCTGCTGGAACGTCCCGCCGACTACCTAACCCTCATAGACGGACGTGTCGCGCTGACAAACAGCAGTGAGGCGTCAGGCCAGTCTGTCACATTGGCAGAGGTCGCACAGGCGCGCCAATCGGCAGACCAGCCGTTGCGGTTCGATGGCATCTTCGATCCCGGTCCGCTGATCTACAACGAGGAGACTGGCGAGGAGAAGCCTTACGCCGTCTACGTAACGGGAACGCATATGGCGGAGGTCGAAGTGGACATGGAGAGAGGCAACGTCAGGGTGCTCCGCATAGTCGCCGCTCACGATGTCGGCGAAGCCATCTATCCGCTGGACTGAAAGGGCAGATCGAAGGCGCAGTCTCCATGGGCGTCCGCCTCGCCTTGAAAGAGGAGTATCTGCCTGGCGTAACCACTGGCTTGAAGCAGTACCGCATGCCCACAACCAGGGACATGCCCGAGGTGGAGATGCTTCTAGTCGAGACAGGCGACCCGTCTGCGGGATTGGGTGCCAAGGGTGTGGCCGAGTGCGCCACAGTAGCAGTAGCGCCAGCCATCATCAACGCGGTGGCCGATGCGGCGGGTGCGCGACCTTACACGCTTCCTGCGACGCCCACACGCATGATGGAGATCATCAAAACGGTGGTGTAGGCGTTTTTCTAAGTTTATTTGCGTTGTGCTTCGGGTGTTCGAGCAAGCTGTGGTTCGACAGGCTCACCAC
>CAUZQF010000150.1:0-6234 GCA_963581905.1 Dehalococcoidia bacterium | reverse complement strand
TGGGCCTTGGAGCCCTTCAATTTCGAAGCGACACGTCCTGACATGTCACTCTTTCGTAGGGTTGCCATTAGTACCGTACCTCCTCCTACAAAATTTATCCTAAAGCGGTTCTAATCCACATTACCATGGTATACACGCTCACGCATCCCTATGTCAAGCACTTCAGGCCCGTAAATACCGGTCTATAGGCGCTAGTGGTTACATAACACCGAAGATACGTATCACTAGAAAGAATGATTTATTCCCTAATTTGAGCATTCATGACGACGATACCATTGCTATGAATGTCCATAAATATGGAATCTTCCCCACTTGAGTCAACAAGGAAAACTTGCCGAATTAGGCTATTTGCGCTCAAACCGCCGCTACAATAGCACTTAACGCCCTATTACAGCAAGAGCTATCGCTGATCTATCTGTTAGTCACCAATTTCAGATGCACAATAGGGAAACATCCTAAATGGCCACTACTCCGAGAAATGCCTGTACCGCGTAGCCTTTCCTAATGACAGACTGGTCAGAAACAACCCCTCCGCAGGCAGCCATCGGCTATTATTTGAGGGTCCACGGGCCAGCGGATTTACACTCCAGGCAGATGGCACCCTCAGTCAACCGTCTATCCAATCAAAAAATGATTGTGACCCCTTTGACCTATATTTTTTGCACATGATATTATTGAAGCCAACGCAGGTGAATTCTCAGCCCTGTCAATCGTAAGTAAAGTAGGTGTTTCTTATGTCAGGTCACTCTAAATGGTCGACTATCAAGCATGCGAAAGCCATTACAGATGCCCGCCGAGGCAAGCTGTTCACAAAGCTGGCGAGAGAAATCATTATCGCAGCGCGCCAGGGTGGTGCTGACACAGGCATGAACATAAGGCTGCGCATGGCTGTCCAAAAAGGCCGGGACGCTAACATGCCCAACGATAATATCGATCGGGCCATCAAGCGCGGCACAGGCGAAGGCGGAGACGCCGAACAGATGATTGAGTTCACTTACGAAGGCTACGGGCCCGGCGGCATTGCTATCATCCTGGAAACCCTAAGCGACAACAAGAACAGGACGGTCTCTGACGTTCGTTCCACTCTGACCAAGGCTGGCGGTAACCTGGCCCAGTCCGGCGCTGTAGCGTGGCAGTTCGAGCAGAAGGGCGTTGTTGTGGTGAACGCAGACGAGGAAGCGGTGGAAGAGTACACCCTGGTCGCCATTGACGCTGGAGCGGAGGACTTCGACTCCTTCGACTCTACATTGCAGATCTTTTCACCGCCGGACGTTTTGGAAGACATCCGCAGCACTCTCTCTGAAAGCGATGCGAAGATCGTCTCATCGGAACTCTCTATGATCCCCAAAAATACCATTGCATTGAACCAGAAGACAGCCATGCAAGCGCTACGTCTGCTGGACTTGCTGGAAGACCTGGACGACGTTCAGAAAGTCTACTCCAACGCCGACTTCCCCGACGAGGCCCTGGAAGCGTATCAAGGGGAAGGTTAGTTCCGGGATGCGAGTCTTAGGGATAGACCCAGGAACGTACTTCATGGGCATCGGCCTGGTGGATACAGAAGGCCCTGACCTTCAGATGGCCCACATGGATGTGCTGAAGGCCAAGAAGTCGCTGGCCCTGCCTGACCGACTTCACATCCTTTACGAGGGGGTTTTGCAGTGCATCGACGAATGGAAGCCGGCCGTGGCAGCTGTAGAACAGCCCTTCGTGGCGCGCAACGTGCGATCTGCCATGGCGGTAGGACAGGCGCAGGCCATCGCCATGCTGGCGGCAACCAAGCGAGGGCTGCCTATATCCACTTACTCCCCTAGCGAAGTGAAGCAGGCGGTTACCGACCATGGGGGAAGCTCAAAAGAACAGGTACAGGAGATGGTGCAGATATTACTGGGGCTCGCCGAAGCGCCTGCATCATCTGATGCAGCGGATGCCCTGGCTGTGGCCATCTGCCATATCAACGCCAGCCGCGTCCAGGAGCTGACATTTCGCGACTGATCTTAACCCGATCCAATCTTGATTTTTTTGATCCTTATCAGGCAGGCTAAATAAATTGGTCTCTTCATTAATTTCTTCCGTCAGAGGCAAGCTCCAAGGCAAGGGGCCAGACTGGGCTGACGTTGCTGTCGGAGGCGTTACCTTCCGAATCAATGTGCCAGGTTCATCGGTCGAAAGGCTGGGGCCAAACGGCGACCTGGTGCAGCTTCACACGTCCCTCCAGGTAAGGGAGGATAGCCTGAACCTGTACGGCTTCCCCACGTTCGAGGCCCGGCAGACCTTCGAGAAGCTAATCGGCATCAATGGCGTGGGGCCTCGCGTGGCATTGAGCATACTCTCGACCTTCTCCCCTGCCTCTCTAGCCGCTGCCGTTGAGGGAAGCGACATCAAGGCGTTCACAAGTGTGTCCGGCGTCGGCAACAAAACGGCAAGCCGTATCGTGCTTGAGCTGAAAGGCAAGCTCGACGACGCGTTGATGATGGCGACGGCATCTCCCGGAGGCGATGACGCACTGGACGCCCTAACCTCTCTTGGTTATACGGCAGTCGAGGCCCGCCAGGCCCTGACGAACGTCAATAGCAACGGTGAGCCTGCTTCCGTAGAAGACCGGGTGCGTCTGGCTCTGCAAGAGCTGGCTAGCGCCTAGTTTGAGCATGGAATCCCACCCGTACGACTCATGGGCCGCCATCTACGACTCGGTCTACTCCTACGTCCAAGAAGACATTCCCTTTTACGTTAACGAAGCCATCGCGTCCAAAGGTCCCGTTCTCGAACTGGGCTGTGGAACCGGCAGGGTAACGATACCCATTGCAGAGGCTGGCGTCCCTATCACAGGCCTGGACTTCTCTGAAGCTATGCTGGATGTTGCCAGAAAGAAGACCGAATCCATAAGCAACAAGGATCACGTCAGGCTGGCCCTGGGGGACATGACGGACTTCGACCTTGAAGAGAAGTTCGCGCTGATAATCATTCCCTTTAGAGGTTTCCAGGCCCTGCTATCCGTAGAAGATGAGATAAGTGCCCTGGACAGTATCAAGAGGCATCTCGCGCCAGGTGGCAAGCTGATTTTCAATATTTTCGTGCCGGACGTAGAGATGTTGGTCCAGCCTTTCGATGTTACGTACCACTTCCGGGACGTATTCGATCCGAAATCGGGAATTCAGTATGTGCTGTGGAACCAGACGGATTTCGATAGCTATAGACAGGTCATGAACATTCGCACCACTATTGAGGAGCTGGATGACGACTCAGTGGTCGTTCGAAAGATGTACCGCGACTTCCAGCTGCGAAACGTCTTCCGTTGGGAGATGCACCACCTGCTAAATAGCTCTGGCTTCCATGTCGAAGAGCTGTTCGGCGATTTCGATGGCTCGGAGTTTGACGAGGCCAGTACGGAAATGATCTGGATAGCTTCTGTTGCAGACTAATTCATTGTCGTTGGCATCTCGTTCGACATAGCAGCATCGAAGGTATGTCACCGGCACCGTCGCAGATTGCAGCCAAAACACTACCCTCTTTCCCCATAACGCGTTTAAATAGAAAGGGTTGGGCCGTATAGCGACAACTTCATTAGAACATTACAGCAATTTCTGGATTGGGATGAGGTGTTATGGTTTTTTTGAGAATCAAAGGAAAGAAATTTGTCGGCTTGCTCATGCCTGTGGTTTTGTTGCTGGCTATGGCCTGCAGCGTGCCAGTGGCCAATGCGCCGTCTGAAGCGCCTACACCGACTATCCAGTTGGACCTGGTCTCCACCCCGGAAGGTTCAGCAGCTCCTGTTCAGACCATTCTGGCCGTTGAAGCGACCCAGCCAGCGAAGCCAGCATCAGCGCCAGAACAGGCCGCACCTGACAACACAGCCCCCGTTCACGTGCAACAGGTGCCACAGCCGCAACAGGTGCAGCTAGACCCCGATGCCATCGTGGCGGCTTTCGAGGAGGTCATCGGCAGAGTACATGATGATGTCCTGCCATCTGTGGTGCAAATCCGTGTAACTCAGAAAATAACCGCCGACAGCGAAACACCGGACTTCGGCTTTCCATCACCCTTTGAGAATTCTCCCCTTCCCAGTCCAGACGAGCCGGACTTCTTCTTTAGAGAGGGAGAGGGGTCTGGCTTCGTGTGGAGCGACGAGGGCTACATCGTGACCAATCGGCATGTCGTAGCGAACGCCGACACCGTAACCATTACGTTCGCCAACGGCACCGAGGTCGAGGGCGTTGTCGTGGCCGAAGATCCCGATTCAGACCTGGCAGTGCTGAAAGTGGACCTTCCCAAGGACATGCTTCCACCTGTGGCCCTGGGCGACAGCAACGACGTCCGAGTCGGGCAGATCGCCGTAGCGATAGGCAACCCCTTTGGACAGAACTTCACAACCACAACGGGCATCGTCAGCGCCATCGGCCGGACGATACGAAGTGGCAACACCCGCTTTTCTGTTCCCAAGGTCATCCAGACCGACGCACCAATTAACCCGGGCAATTCTGGAGGGCCTCTGCTGAATCGAAAGGGCCAGGTCATTGGGATCAATACCCAGATCATCAGCAGGACCGGAGCCAGTACTGGCATTGGCTTCGCTGTGCCTATTAACACCGCCAAACAGGTAATCCCAGTGTTGATAGAGGACGGAAAGTTTGTTTACGCCTGGCTGGGCATTAGCGGCACTGACCTCCGAAAAGAGGTAGCTGAGGCAATGGATATCGATGCAGAGGTCCGGGGCGCACAGGTCATAGACCTGGCACCAGGTGGACCGGCGGAGAAGGGTGGCCTGCGTGGCAGTGATCGTACCCAGGAGATTGACCGCGGCCTTATCCCCGTCGGCGGAGACGTCATAGTCGCGATCGACGACCTTGCCATCGCAGATATGGACGACCTGATCATTTACCTCATCGAAAACGCCCGTCCCGGCGATACCATCATTCTTGACGTAGTTCGGGATGGCGGCGAGTCGGCAGAGGTAGTGGTCACACTTGGTTCGAGGCCTGAATAGACTCGCTATTTATGACTATTAACTTACAGACATAAACTGGAAACGAAAAGAGCGTAAACACAGGAGGAATGAACCACTGCTGCAATTATTAACGAGAGGGCACTTAGGTATTCTCATTGGCACGCTTGTGCTCGCAGTTGCATGCAGCCAATCGGCATCCCCAGCCGCTGTATCCACTGCCGTCACAAACGAGAGCACGCTATCGGCTGCTGCGCCAAATTCCTCGCCAGCAAGCCCGGCGGTCCATTCAGGGACTATCAAGCCAGCGTCAGAGACGAGCCCAGACCTAACTTCGGCCACAAACGACATGCCGCCGACTGTGGCACCTGCCTTTACGCAGGCGACGATCGGCTATTCCGTAGGAGAGCGCGTCCCAGACTTCCAGCTAACCCTGGTGGACGGCAGCACCTTCTCAGCGCAGGACCTTATATCTGAAGGCAGAACGGTGTTCCTGTTCTTCACCGCCTCCTGGTGACGCTCTTGCCGCGTTGAGTTACAGCGCTTAAAAGAAATCCACCCAGAGTTCCCTGGAAGCGTCCCCATGTACCTGATAAGAACGGACCCATCTGAAACCCTGGAGTACTTGGAGGGCTACCGAAAGGAGTTCGGGTACCCATGGCCGGTGACTGTTCCCGATCCAGGCATGCTTAAGAATTTCAGGATATTGTCCCAGTCGTCTAAGGTAGCCGTCGACGGCAATGGCATCATTACCCACAGGGACGGTTATGGACGGGGACGCGACTCATGGGAGGGCATATTCGCCGAGTTGGCCGCGCAGTAGTTAGCGGTAGGCATACATCAAAGCCAGATTCAAGACACACAAAAAAGGACGCCTGCACTAAATCGCAGGCGTCCTTTTAGTTATCGCTGATCAAAAACCAGGCATTGTCCTGACTTAAACTGCGGGCTGCGTTCCTCCGGATAAATTACCCGTGAGCACGTCCTGAAGTTCGGTGCCCTGTAGCGTCTCTTGCACAATCAACTTATCAGCCAGACGCTGCAAGCGGTCCATGTTTGCCTCTATAACGTCCAGCGCTTTGGCCCGGGCCGACCCAAGAAGAGAGGATATCTCGGTATCGATCTTCAGAGCTATGGCATCACTGTGGGTCTGCCTCTGGCCCATTGCACCGCCCATGAACACCTGTCCCTGTTGCCCACCGGAGAAGGTCCTGGGCCCAAGTTCGCTACTCATGCCGAACTCGGTCACCATCTTGCGAGCGACGTCGGTGGCCTTTTCCAGGTCGTTTGAT
>CAUZQF010000149.1:0-6244 GCA_963581905.1 Dehalococcoidia bacterium | reverse complement strand
TTACGGACAAGGCCGCCGAACTTTTCTATGGCAAGCTATTTGAGATGGATCCTTCAGCCCAAGCCTTGTTTGAGATCGAGACTGAAGAGCAGGGCAGGAAACTCAAGAATACGATCAACCTGGCAGTCCACGGGTTGACCAAGCTGGACGTCCAGGTACCAGTTCTAAAGGTATTGGGTATGCGCCATCATAATTATGGCGTGGAGGATGAGCATTATGACACCGTTGGAGGAGCGCTGTTCTGGACCCTGGAGACGGGTCTGGGAGAAGCCTTCACCAGGGAAGTTAAGGCGGCTTGGACTGAGGCTTATGTACTCATGTCCGGCGTTATGAAGGAAGCTGCAGCCTCAGCCAATGCGGAGACCGCAAACCAGGACGCATAGTCAGTAACGGAATTTCTAATCGCCTGGCTAGCCTGAAAGGGAAAGCCAGGCGATTTATTATTTACTTGACCACTCGTACCCGGTGGTTCTCGCTGTCTGCAATGTACATGGCGTCATCTTTATCTGTCACGATACCGTGAGGCCTCGCCAGGCCCGCCTTCAAGGCGTCCTCGCCGTCACCCTCAGCGCCTCTATGTCCGCCTGCAACCGTGTCGATTATGCCCGTGGATAGGTCCAGCCTTCGAATGGCATGGTTCTCTGTATCGACAATGAGCACGTTACCTTTGCTGTCACATCGAATGGCCTTAGGTCCGTTGAAAACGACGTCGATTGCAGGACCACCGTCCCCTGAGTAGCCTTTTTCGCCGTTGCCAGCAATGAGAGTAATGATACCTGACGAGTCTACCTTGCGCAGGGAGCCACCTTCGCGCTCGCAGATATACACGTTGCCATTGCCGTCGGCGCACACAGCCCTGGCACCAAATATGCCAGCCTCAGATGCCTGGCCACCGTCACCGGTGTGCTCTTTTTCGCCTGTGCCAGCGAAGGTAGTCATAATGCCCGAACTCAGGTCTAGCCTGCGAATGCGCTGGTCCTGGATGTCTGCGATGAGCAGACCTCCGTTGCCGTCAAGAACACAGTCGTTGGGCTCCCGCATCTGGGCCTCAGTGGCAGGTCCGCCGTCGCCGCTGTAACCGACGGTCCCATTGCCCGCGACTGTCGTGATAATGCCCGTTGAGGCGTCGACCTTCCTGATAGCGGGATTGAATCGCTGAAGAAGGTATACGTCGCCGTTTGGGGCTACTTGAAGCGCATAGACCTCGTCTATGCTCGCCTCAGCGGCAGGTCCGCCGTCACCGGTGTGGCCTTGCGTCCCGTTTCCGGCGAAGGTGACAATTTCGCCGCTCTCCACTTCTACCCGACGAATTCTGTAATTGAAGCAGTCCGCTATGTACAGGTAACGCTGCTCGGGATCGAAATCCACGTGAAACGGATTGTCCATAAGGGCGGAAGTCGCTCGACCTCCGTCGCCTGCGTAGCCCTGGGTGCCGTTTCCAACCATGTTGCTTATACGTAATGCCATTGTTGTTAATATCCTCGAATCTGTGGAATGAGCGCTATGCCAGAGTCCCGGCCTGAAAGAGAAAATCCCGTCCAGTAAGTATCAGAAAATACGGTTGGGCAATTCAAGCAGGACCAAAATGCGCAACGCTATTTTAGCTTAGTAATGGAGCAGGCCACAATAAGCCAAGAACCGGCTAACTGAGCGGCTTATGAGTTAACCTGGGCGCCTGACAAGTGAAGCTTGTTTACGGCGACTTCGATCACCCTCATGGCCTCCTCGTACGACGTGCCGGGGGCAAAAGTGATTGGCTCGCCGAACTGCACGGTGACATGCTCGCGGATAGGGAACCACTTGTTGCCCTTTCCTGTTTTGGTACAGGTCAGTCCGACAGGGACCACAGGAGTGTTGGATTCGACACAAAGCGGCCCGGTGCCGCTTTGGAACGGTAGCATGGGCTTGCCAATCTGCTGGTTGCCCTCGGGAAAGATGACGACGTTCCAGCCGGTATCCATCATGCGCCCAAGGTGCTCCAAGCTAGCTCGAATGGCTGTGTCGCGGGACAGAGGGAAGGCGTTTGCTACGACGGCAGCCGTTGCGCCTAGCCACTTCTTTCCAAAAGTTATCCCGGCAGCAGCTGCAAAGGATAGTTGACGCCGATATTTGCGAGGCGTCACCTTTGTGATAATCAGGCTGTCCCACTGAATTGGGTTGTGGTTGGCTGCAAACATTGATGGCCCATTTAAGGTATCAAGATTTTCCACGCCGCTACTGGTCACCTTGTACATTCTCGTGAGGGTGGGGAAGAGCAGGAGCTGATGCAAAAATTCCCTTATCCACACGAACCACCTTGCGATAGGCCACTTGTAGAACGTCGGAAGAACGGCAGTGGCCAGCCATTGAGACTCCAGCATGTCTTCCAGCTCCGCTACGGTTGTGGCCGACATCAACCGGGTCTCATCGATGTAGACTCCCAACTCCTGCTAAACTGACGACAGAAGCTCGACTCGGCCCAGAGAGTCTAGGCCCAGGCTACCTCCTATGGTCATGTCTGGCGTAATTTCTGAGACCAGAGCGCCAGAGACCCTGGCTAGAAGGCTTACCAGGTTAACCTGAGCGGATGTGTCGCGTGAGCCTTCAGGGGCGGCCGCCTCTGAGGTCCCGCTGGCCAAATTCGATGGGTATTCGAGTAGATCGTTCTTTTTCACCTTCAGGGTATGAGTGCGAGGGAAGTCCTCGTCAGGCCAGATGGTGAACCCTCTGATCTGCTGATGCTCGGCCATTCGCTGGTTCACAGAAGCAATCGCCTCTGACGCTCCGTATGGCACCCATTACAAGGACAGCGTGGAGCTCTTGTCCCGACGCGCCCGCCACTCCGACTACGGTCGCATCTGTGATGGTAGGCTCCAGCCGAAGCTCGGACTCGATGTCGTCCGGGAAGACGTTCTGGCCATTTGGCAGCACTACCATGTCCTTCTTGCGTCCCATGATGTGCAGGTAGCCGTCGTCGTCCACATTGCCCATATCGCCGGTCTTGTACCACTTGCCGTCGAATGCCTCAGCGGTGTGGTCAGGGGCCTCCCAGTAACCGGAGGTTATGTTATCGCCGCTGATCTGGATCTCGCCATCTTCGACAATGCGTACAGAAACACCGGGCAGGGGACGGCCTACGGAATCGAACTTGGGATTCTTGAGCGTATGGGAGCTTATGCCGGGTGAGGCCTCAGTAGCGCCGTAGCCTTGAAGTACTCTTACGCCGATAAGATTCCACCGCTGACCAATCTCGGCGTCCAGGGCTGCGCCACCGGAGATGATGTGTTGTAGCTTACCACCAAAACGAGCGTGTACCCGTTTGAATATCAGCCGGCGCATTAAATGAGGAAGCCGTCGCGCCAACGCTAAAGAGCGGTGCCACGTCGCCGTCTTGCCCAGGCGTTCAACTTCGGACTGTATGCCGTTCATGAAGAGTTCCAACGCCTGCGGAACCAGGAGCATCATGGTGACTTTTCGCCCTTGCATAATCTTGAACAGAATTGTGGGCTGACGGCTGATAGCGAAGGTGATATTCGCACCACCACTAAGCCAGACCAACATGGTGCCCATCTGCTCGAACATGTGGCTTAAGGGGAGAAGGGATAGCAGTCTGTGCTTGCGGGCATTGGGTATGATCTGCTGAATGGAGTCTAGGTTGGCTAACGGGTTGCGATGATTGAGCATGACGCCTTCGGGATCTCCGGTGGTCCCCGAGGTGTACATGATCTCCACCAGGTCTTCGGGAGCTAGCGGCACCGGTTCTGGCTGGGGAAGCTGATAGGTCCGCTCGTCCAAGTCCTCGAAATGCACGGCGCTAACGCCTATATGGCTGGTATCAAAAGCAGGCATGCTAGAGGTAATTGCCAAAATGGGCTTGGACTGGCTGGCCACATGGGTTAAAAAGTCCTGAGTGGACCTTATATCAATGGGGACAATTATGGCACCCGCCCGGACACATCCGAAAAATCCGAATACCCATTGTGGACAGTTGGGGCCGCAGATGATGACCCTATCGCCCTTTTTGACGCCCCTATTCTGCAGTAAAGTGGCAACGCGACCGCTGGCTTCCCATAGTTCCTGTTAGGTTGTGACCAGGTAACGAAATCCTGGTTTGAACAACAGGGCTGGCTGTGAAGAGAACTTACCGAGGATTCTCTCAGCATGTCGGACAACGTTTGGAGCATGAGCGTCTGCCTCCAATTCATGTCTGTCGCCAGACCTGTTGCACGTTAGCCTATAGGTTGTGCGGGACTACGTAGCCTTCGCCTTGGCTCGGGAGCCAGTTCGCCGCGAACGGTGTCGCGCCAAGGTTGATAATTCCTTCTTGCGAAGTCTGTAGTTCTGAGGCGTGACCTCTACAAGCTCATCTGACGCGATGAACTCCAGAGCCTCTTCAAGGCTCATTTTAATCGTAGGACTCAGTCGCACCGTAATGTCTGAAGTCGATGAGCGAACGTTGGTCAGCTTCTTTTCTTTACAGACGTTTATTTCGATAGACTCTACCCTGGGGTGCACTCCCACAATCATGCCTTCGTATACTGGCGTACTCGGCTCAATGAAAGTTCCGCCTCGTACCTGGGCGTTTTGCAGGCCGTTAATTACGGCCACACCGGACTGCGAGGCTATCATCACTCCGGAATCCACACCTTTGACCTCGCCGACCATTGGCTCATATTCGGTGAAAAGGCTGCTCATTACGCCGTTGCCTCGGGTGGACCGCAAGAATTGCGACCTGAAGCCTATTAGGCCCCGAGTCGGTATCTTGTACTCCAACCGCACATTGCCATCGCCGTCCGTCTTCATATCGGTAAGCTGCGCAAGGCGTCCTGAAAGGTCCTCAGTTAATACACCAATGTAGTCCGACTTGGTGTCTATAGTAAGCATCTCATATGGCTCATGAACTCGACCGTCTACGTTCTTTGTCACTGGTTCTGGTCGGGAGACCTGAAACTCGAAATCCTCGCGTCTCATGGTCTCAACAAGAATCGACAGATGAAGCTCACCACGGCCCGATACCAAGAACTCCTCTGCGCTATCGGTACGTTGAACGCGCAAACTCACATTGGTTAGCAGTTCGCGCTGCAGCCTATCGTAAAGCATTCGGGAGGTGCAGTAGGAACCCTCTTTACCCACGAAAGGTGAGGTATTTACGCCGAAAGTCATCATTACCGTCGGCTCTTCGACATCTATTCTAGGCAGAGCATCAGGTTGCTCTACAGACGCTATTGTGTCGCCGATGGAAAGATTGCTTACACCGGCCAAGGCAACAATATCTCCGGCTGTACCTTCTTGTATTTCAATCTTGTCCAGACCATAGAACGTAAAAAGCTTTTCTATCCTGTGATTGGTGATCTCGCCGTCTCCGCCGATGTGAGAGATCATATCTCCTGTGCTGAGCTTTCCCCGGAATACACGGCCAATAGCTACCTGGCCGATGTAGTTGTCGTAGTCAAGGGCGGCCACTAGCATCTGAAGAGGGCCATCAGGGTCCGCTTCAGGAGCAGGTATGGTTTCCAGGATTGCGTCTAGCAGGGGCGTAAGGTCTTCCCGCTCGTCTTCTAACTTCTTGACAGCGTAGCCATTTCGCGCAGAGGCGTAGAGCACCGGGTAGTCCAGTTGGTCTGCCGTAATCGCCAACTCAAGGAAGAGGTCCTGTACAAGGCTCTCGACTTCTTCAACCCGAGACTCTGGTCGGTCTATCTTGTTGATTACGACCATAGGCTTTACATTTTGCTCTAGGGCCTGCTTCAGTACGTAGCGGGTCTGAGGCATGGGGCCGTCAACGGCGTCCACCAAAAGTAGACAGCCATCTGCCATATTCATGATTCGCTCGACTTCTCCGCTGAAATCAGCGTGACCCGGGGTGTCGATGATATTGACCTTCACACCTTTAAAAGTCACTGCCGTGTTCTTGGACAGAATTGTGATTCCGCGCTCACGTTCGAGAGGGTTGGTGTCCATTATGAGCTCGCCAACTTGCTGGTTGCTGCGGAATACGTCCCCTTGCTTCAACAATGCGTCAACTAGCGTTGTTTTCCCGTGGTCAACGTGCGCGATTATGGCAAGGTTTCTAATTTCTTGATTCGTGGGCTGTTCCATTCTTCTCCAGTTCATAGCGGGCTCAGGTATTGGCCCTAGTCCTGATTGTGTGGTCTGAATTTTGTCTATCAAGCTATCTAATATTGGACCGTTTCCACAGCCAAATAAACGAAATACTTTTCGCGACAGGCGGGTACGAAACATCGCAACCTATTAATTATATGCG
>CAUZQF010000148.1:0-6255 GCA_963581905.1 Dehalococcoidia bacterium | reverse complement strand
GCCGCCTCTCCCTTGTGCAATTTGAACTTGACCGTACAGGTCGCGCCCATCTCGATGGCTGTGATGCAGCACTCGGAATCGCCTTGTGCGAAATGAGCGTCTCCAGCTGAGTACAGCGCTCCGTCGATGCCCACAGGCACGAAGAGTCGAGAGCCCGTGGTGAGCTGCTTTACGTCGGCGTTGCCGCAATTCTCTCGAGGAGGGAGCGTCCGCAGCCCCTGGCTGGCAATAGGCTCCACGCTGGGGATCGCGTCTTCCGGGTCTGGTGGAGCCGCAATGCCACCCCCTTCAACGACCTTGGCCTCTCGCAGCCGCCACTCCTCCATCTGCTGGTGAGACGGCGCCAGCCCAGCGGTGCCCATAAACGAGCCGTTAGGTATTCGCACGCCGGGTATCTGCGGCGACGTTGCCCAGCCGTCCGCTATGTTCCAGTGGGCCACGTATGCTTCGGTGAAAAGGTCTCTCAAGAAGCCCGAGCCGGGTCGAATGCGGGTCCAGCCATAAGGCTGTGGCGTGATGTCTACGTATTCGATCTCCAGAAGGTCGCCCGGCGCGGCCCCTTTGATATAGACCGGACCTGTGAGGGGGTGGGCTACCTTGCTGTCTAGGCCCTCCAGATCTGCTGGCACCAAGCCGAGCTTAATCTGGTTGTCTGAGGCGTCTCGGGTCTCCAGAAGCACCTCTTCACCCGGGTCTGCCTCTATTACAGGTGTGATGTCTGGATGCCAGCGGTTGTGGCCCTTTTCAGGCTCGTCTTTCAGTCGCTTGGACCGGTCAATCGTTATGCTTTTCATACAGAAGCCCTTCGTTCATGTTCGCTTATACGAAATATACGAACTATTTAAAATAGGAGTCAGCAGAGTCTTTTGGCTGGTATCCCAGGACCTCTCTGGTGTGACTGAGGTCGCGGTAGCCGTACTTGTTGTCAGATGTGGCCAGAAACACGTCGTACATCAGGTCGTCGGGCGCTTCAATGCACTTGTAGAGGACCTGAGTTATGTCGTCGTGGCTGAGGTAGGTCGTTCGCTCTCGAATTGCAGGCGGAACGTTGTCCTTTTCTACGGAGCCAATGCGCACGCACAGGAACGACATGCCGTAGGCATCAGAATAGTGGCTGGCTAGCGCCTCGCCAAAAATCTTGGCTGCTCCGTAGATTCCCACTGGCTTGACCATCTTGGGAGTTATCAGAGGAACCTCGCCATGTATGTCGTTGTATCGGCCCTCCACCAGGGCCTTGTAAGGCTCAACCTTCTCGTAGCCGCGAATGGTATTCCCGCTGCTGGCGTAGACCACGCGCTTGACGCCTGCCAGTCTGGCCGCCTCGAACACATTGTATGTGCCAACAATATTTCCGTTTAACTGGCCTGGCCAGTCGTCGCTGCCCAGGTACGCTGCCAGGTGAACGGCCACGTCCTGACCCTGGAAGGCATCCTTAATGGCCTCAAAATCGGATACGTCTGCCTGAACGCTGTTCACTCCCTCGACCTTGCTCCTGTTTAAGGCCGTAAGCTCGTAACCACCCTCCTTCTGAAGGTGGACTGCCAGGAGACCTCCGATGAGGCCGCTCATTCCGGTAATCAATACCTTTTTCATTAACACTCCCCATATCAGATATCAACTGTATTTATAGCACGTTTGTTCCTAGTATTAAATACATGAAGGCCTGGTAATTGGAGCACGTAGCGCTTGGGCGTGTTTCTACAGCGGTCTGGATGAGAGGGCTAACTGATGCTTGAGGTTACAGGTTTCCTGTGGAGCAAGGTGTTGTGCCGGGTGGAGTCTAGAAGAGGTCTATTATTCGAGGTGTGACCTATCGTGCACAAAAAAACCAGAACGATAAGGTTCGTTCTGGTCAGCTAAAGTACGATCAATGTGAAAGAGCTTTTAGGCGGTCAGGCTGGGCACCAGTTGAAGCATATCGTCCATATCAAAAGGCTTCTGCCGGATGTGGTCAACGCCTGCGCCTTCCAACTCTTCCCTGACGGTATCGGGGTCCCAGCCGGTGACTACAACGACCGGAATCTGTGAATTGTATGCTTTTAGGGCTCTTGTAACTTCCGCGCCTGAAATTCCCTCCATGCGAAAATCTGTGAAAACCAGGCCGTAATGGTCTGTTTTGAAACTCGAAATAGCGTCAAGGCCGTTGTCTACGGCGATGGCGGCGTAACCACCCATTTGCAGAAGCTGGACCATGAGGTTTCTGACGCCAGCTTCATCCTCTACAACCAGTATCGAAGCCAGCGGCGTCAAGGATTCTTGAGGCTGCCTCACTGGTGGTGATGAAGTATTCAAGTTCTGTGAGCCTAAAGTCATATGCTCCTGTTCCTAGTGTCTAGTCCCATGTTCTCGTGCTATCAGCGAAGGCTCCATGTGCGGTGAGTGCGCGCCCTCTAATGTAGGTGGTGTGTGACAGGACGCGGTTGGGTGCAGGCCTCTGCCGTTATTAGCGTACATAGGCCATCTATGAGAATTGGCCCTCAGCTCTGGTTATTCTCAGGATCACCAATACGGCGGGAAGGCTCTATCGTCGGAGGTGTGGAAGGGTACGATTTGCTGAGAAAATCAGACACCCGCTGCAAGAAGACATCCATGTCCAGAGGCTTCGTCAGGAACTTGTTGGCGCCCATACGAAATCCCTGCCTCTTGTGATTCTCCGTGTTGAACCCGGTGAGGAACATGAAGGGTGTGCTGGACAGTTGGCGCATCATATTGCAGAGCTCGTAGCCGTCCATCTGGGGTATCATGATGTCTGCCACGATCAGGTCAGGAGATTTCTCTCGGGCTTCCATCAGGCCCTCAAGCCCGTTGCCCGCAGAGCAGGTGTCGTAACCGGCCTCTTCTAGCCATGTGACCAGGATATCGCGGGTTACGTTCTCGTCTTCAACCACCAGTACGGTTTGGGACATAAAATGGCCTCTTAGGTGGATTTGGTGCGCTTAGTTCGGCACCATATTCCTAAGAGGCTATTAAACTCGCTATGTTTAAGATCAAACTTGGCTACGGATTTTAATTAGTCCTGCATGCCGATTGCTATTGGCATATCTGGCTCATCCATGTCTGAGAGATCGTTCGTCACTTCGGAGACGCCAGCCAGAGGAAGCTTGATGGTTACCGTTGTGCCTTTGCCTTAAGTGCTGTCAATCGTGATCTCGCCATTGTGGGCCGTAACGATCTTGTGGCAGGTGTAAAGGCCCAAGCCAAGTCCTACCCGGTTATTGATATCCTTGCTGCCAACAAAGGGCTCGAAGACTCGCTCTAGCATTTCGGGCTTAGCCCAACGCCGTCGTCTTTGACGTATGCCACAGCCATTTCGTTCTCTACCTTGCAGCCAATGGTCAGCGTTCCCCAGTCCGGTGCAGCCTCTGAGCTGTTGGACACGAGATTTACAAAGATCTGCTGTAGCTGGGCCTGTACTCCCATCACCACAGGTGAGCTTTCGTATTCGCGTATTACACGTACTGCTTTGGAGTTCTTGCCCATCAGAGTCATAGCAGACTCCATAGCGTCGCTGAGGACGACCTCTTGCATGTCCTCATCTGGCTGCGCATACTCCATGAGATGCTTTGTGATCTTGGCGATGCGGGTAGACATCTCCTTCATGTTGTGGACGTACTCCAGGGCCTTCTCTGAAGCCAGGTGCTTATCGGCACCCTTAATCAGCAGGTCCGCACGGCCGGAGATTGCAAATACAGGATTGTTAATCTCATGCGCTTTGGCTGGGCCAATGTGCCCACAGTTGCCATCTTGGCTGAGGTAATCAAGTGGGCCTGTACCTCGGTCAACTCTTTAAGGCTTACCTGAAGCTCTTCGGCCAAGCGGGTCTTTTCTGCCGTATCGGTCACCACGTGCTTGAAGCCGAAGTACGCGAGTACAGCAGGTATGAGTACGATTGCTGGTGCCCAGGAGGTCTACGCAGTGAGCAGAGCGCCTATGAGACCAAAGGTCAGGAAGCCGATCTCTTGGGGGTCTCTCCTATATTGTAATTGAACTTCCAGAAGTTCAGGTACTTCCAGCCCCGGCGAGATACGGCCAACAGGTCAACCAGGAACAGGTTAACAGTAAGGATGGCTAGTCCTGCGGCGCTGGCAGCCAACATCTATCCGGCTGTAAGCGTTAAAACGGCTGCTTCTGGCCGTAGGGAAATGAAAACTATAGTTGCAGCACCGGTTGCTAAAGAGTCGACGCCGGTGTTGAAGTGCACACCACGAATAAGTGCCTTTAGAAGTATCTCAGAAAATATTGTGCCTGCCGCCGCCACAAGAGCTGCCTCTGTGGGGCCAATTAGCAGCACAGCCATAAACATGGGAACGACGCGCAGCGAAGCATCCGCCTGCTGTGACAGCGGGACGGGGAAGCGGCCAGCCAGCGTGACCAGCCCTGTCAGCATAACCAGCATCCGTATTGGAGTGCTGCTGCCTGACAGGGGCCATGCCCAGGCCATCAGTGCCAACATGGACACTGAGGCCGCGACAACGGCCGCTATGTATGTCGCTGTTCGGACTTGAATACTCACGTCGCCTTACCGATATACAGAATGAATAAAATTGAATTGAGTAGAGGGTTTACTGGTGTTGATAAGGCCCCTGATCATCTCAGGGGCCTGACTGAAGCTATTTCGATTTAGTTCCTAAGAACTAGTCGAACCTTCCGCGTCGTCCGCCAGTGCCAAATCCGCCGCTGCCGTCGTCGCCCTTCTTGATCTTGCCGCCGCGCTTGGCGTCCATGTCGTGCTGCACGCTGCCGGTGACCAGCTCGGCGTTGTGACCGAAGCTCGCCTCAGCCGAGGAGATCTGAGAGATCCCCCCGAAAGACGTGCCTACTAGGACCAGAGCCATAGCACCGGCCACTACCGTAATTTTTGCCTTCTTCAACCACTGTGTCATATCTGTCCTCCTCCTAATTTATCCGCCCCGTAAATCGATACGGTAATTGGAAACTTTTTGTTTGAGCCTGGCCCTCGGCTAAGTTGCCGGTGTTTCAAGCTCGTTTCGAGTAAATCACCAGCCCCTTCGTGTGCAAAGTGTGTGCAAAAGGTTTGTGAACAGCACGTAATTGGGGTGGTAAGTACCTCAAGCTGTAGTCTCCATTAAGTATCTAATCTAATGCTGATGCATTGTCATGTGGTTCAGCCTGTCCTGTCCTGTACCTACCGTACTTCACAAAAAACGGCCGTGCGTTGGCCAATGGAATGGGGCTGGTGTGGAGTCAGAAAGTGCGCCTACTGATGTTTAGTAGGCCGAATCTGAGAGCCCTTTTGGCCTACTTTGGTAGTCAAGCCCGAGGGAGAATAGAGGGACCAGTGCCGCTATTGACTTGGGAGCGCGAGGCTGCATACTACTTCAGACTAGGCGGCTTGCCGGACTATGGGCCGCCGCTGAGGCTCTTGCCCACATAGTTAATAGGATTCAGAGGAAGTAGTATGCCAGGACCATTGGATGGCGTTAGGGTGCTGGAGTTCACGGAAATCATCGCAGGCCCCTTTAGCGGGATGCTTCTGAGCGACATGGGGGCAGACGTAATCAAGGTGGAGCCTCCGTGGGGTGAGCCGTGGAGGTTCGCACAGCCGTTCATGCCCAACGAGAGCAAGACCTTCATGGGCCTTAATAGAGGTAAGAAAAGCCTCACGCTAGACCTGACTAAGGAAGAGGCCAGGGAAATCGTCTACAAGATGATTCCCGATATGGACGTTGTCATAGTCAATTCCCGACCCGACGTGCCCTACAACCTGGAAATCGACTTCGAGACGCTTTCCGCGATTAACCCACGCCTTATCTACTGTGAAAACACCGCCTTCGGCAGGCAGGGGCCTCATAGCTCTCGACCTGGCTACGACATCATCGCCCAGGCCATGACAGGGCTGATGGCCGCGGAAGATAAGATTGCCAACGGCGTCCCGCAGCAGGTGCAGTCCAGTCCCCTGGCCGACTTCTCCACGGGCATAACCATGGCCTGGTCAGTGTGCGCTGCCCTTTACAGTCGAGAGCGCACCGGAAAAGGCCAGAAGATCGAGACTACTCTACTTGGCACGGCCCTGGCGCTTCAGACCATGCGCTTCATGCAGGTTGAAGAGGTGGATAAGGATCGAACCAGCGAATTCTTGGAATCTTTGGCACTACTAAGGGAGGCCGGAACCCCCTATGAAGGAATTCAGGAGCACTACCTGGACACCTACGATCCGGGACGCAGACGCCTGGGCAACGCGTACTACAGGACGTATCAGACAAAGGACGGCGTCATTGCCATTGGCTGCCTTAG
>CAUZQF010000147.1:0-6256 GCA_963581905.1 Dehalococcoidia bacterium | reverse complement strand
ACAGGTTTCGACAACAGATGGTGCGCCGTTCCACGGGCGAGACGATTTACGAAGATAAGGTGGGACGAGTAGCCTGGGATGGCACGGGTTAAATCAGTCTTGCAGGGGTGAGATTAATGGCGAAAGTAGTGTTACTTACCGATGAAGTAAGGGGAGACGTGGAGGCGCTTATCAAGAACTTCGACAACCACGGCTGCGGATTTGGCTACGACGCTGATACCCAGAGACTCTTCAGGGTGTTGCTTGATGCGATTGATAGGGGGCAGCAGATGGTTAATGACGGCTTCAGTGATGGGCCCTAGGAAATATTATTAGCCGTGGCTCGTGGGATACTACCAGGCTGCCAATAAAGTCGGCAGCGCCCTATCTGCACAACTCAAAGCGGCTAGCTAGAAGGAGATTAGTCCGTTAGGCATGGTGTACACGTAGAACTTATGCCCTTCTGGACATGTGACCTCTTTGCCGTGCCCACCCTCATAGTCCTGGGTTTCCAGTTCCAGATGTGGTATCTCGGAGATAACGACCATCTCGTGGTCTTCATCAATTGTTACGGCCGTCGGCTCACGACCAATAGGGCAAGAGATTATCTGAAAGCCAATTCCCATAATTATTTAAGACCTCATCTGTGGAAACAGGACCACTTCGCGAATGGTCTTGTTTCCTGAATATAGCATAGCTAGCCTATCAATCCCAATGCCCAACCCTCCAGTGGGCGGCATCCCGTGCTCTATCGCCACCAGGAAGTCTTCATCCAGCCGGTCTGTCTCTTCTCCGGCGAACTCCGAGCGCAAGTTCTCCTGGCTTTGGAAACGCTCCCTCTGGTCGATGGGATCGTTGAGTTCCGTGAAGGCGTTGCACAACTCCATGCCCGCCACGAATCCCTCGAAGCGCTCCACCAGCCTCGGGTTGTCGCTCTTGGACTTGGCCAGCGGGGACATCTCCACCGGGTAGTCGACCAGGAAGCATGGCTGGATCAGGTTGTGCTCCACCTTGGACGAGATGAGCTTGTCCATTAGGCCGGGCCAGCTCATCTGTTGGCCAACGTCTATCCCGATTTCAGCCATAGCCGATTTCATCGACTCTATGGTCGGGTGATCGAGAAAATTGATGCCGCTGTGCTTCTTGATCTCGTCGAGTAGGCTCAAGCGGGGCCACGGAGGTGTGAAGTCCAGCGTGTGACCATCGTACTCCACCTTTGCGGTGCCTAGTACCTGCAGGGCAACCGTGTGGACCATCTCCTCAGTCATGCTCATGACATCGTTGTAATCAGCGAAGGCCTCGTAGCTCTCCATAGTGGTGAACTCCGGGTTGTGAGTCTGGTCTACGCCTTCGTTTCGAAATATCTTGCCGATTTCGTAGACCTTCTCCATGCCGCCAACGACGAGCCTTTTCAGGTGAAGCTCCGTGGCGATGCGCAGGTAAAGGTCTCGGTTTAGCTGGTTGTGGTGCGTGACGAAAGGGTGGGCCATTCCGCCAGCGGGTATCGGAACAAGAATTGGAGTCTCGACCTCAAGGAATCCTCTGGCCGCCATGAACGACCGTATGCCGGTAACGATCTTGCTACGCATGATGGCGGCGCTGCGTGCCTCGGGGTTGGCAATCAGGTCCAGGTAGCGCTGCCGGTAACGTATCTCAACATCTGCCAATCCGTGCCATTTCTCTGGCAATGGCCGAATCGCCTTGCAGAGAAGGGTGAACTCCTTGGCTTCCACGGTTACCTCGCCGGTGCGCGTACGAAAAACAGGACCTCGCACGCCAACCCAGTCGCCGAGATCAAAATCTTGTAGCAGCTCGTATGTTTCTGTGAGGCCGTTGCGGCGGAAGAGCACCTGTATGCGGCCTTCGCCATCAAGCAGGTCTCCGAAAGAGGCGCGTCCCATGCCTCGGAAAGCGACCAGTCGACCGGCTACCGTGACCTCTTCGGTGCGTGCTTCCTCGGGGTTTTCGGCCTCAGAAGACTCGAACAGGGCAGTGGCTTCCAGGCTTGTGTGGGACCGATCAAACTTGTTGGGGTAGGGGTCTATGCCCTTTTCCCGAAGCCTTTCGAGCTTTTCGAGTCGCACTCGCATCAGCTCGTTTTCCGGCTGTGTCATTGGGTTGTCTCCTCGTGTAGTGATAAAGCTCTATTTCATCTTTGTGATCTTGAGCTTGATCACCTTGGAGGGAGTCTTAACCTGCACTACGTCGCCAACTTTGTGCCCGAACAGCGCCTGCCCAACGGGCGATTCGTTGGAGATCTTGCCTTCCAGCGGAGAGGCCTCTGCGCTGCCAACGACGATGTAGTTCTGCTTCTTGTGCTGTTCTGTTTCCACGGTGACCGTTGAGCCAATTTCCACGGTTTTAGATTTCCTATCATGGGAGGTTACAATTGCAGTAGCCAGGATGTTTTCGATGTCCTGGATACGCCCTTCAACAAAGGCCTGCTCGCTCTTAGCCTCTTCAAAGTCTGCGTTGTCCATGACGCCGCCGGAGTCATGGGCCTTGTGAATCTTCACCGCGACTTCTTGGCGTCGAACACCACGAAGGTGCTCCATCTCAGCCTGCAACTGTTTTAAGCCCTCTTCCGTTAGATAAGTCTGTCTCTGCACCATTTGTTAGGCTCCCAAAAACAAAGGAGCCAAGAGGCCGCAAATCAGCAGCTTCTCTCTTAGCCCACACCCTTCATTTTAGCTTTGAGACCAAGTTTTGTAAATCCGTTTGGCTCTTTGCTTTAACTAAGATGGTTATAATTAATCTGTAAACTTGCTTGGTTACAGTCCTGGCAATAGTCCTCGCAAAAACAGGCGTCACTGAGAACGGGATGCCCTTTGATAGGCAGTCGGCACGGCTGTGATGTCAGGAAAGGGCATTAGTCGGCAGGCATCGTGAGCCTATCGCAACGCCGTGTTTCGGAGATTGCGCCTTCAGGGTAGATCTGCTGCGGAACAGGTCGAATCAGTTCAACTATAGATTTTTATACTATTCCAATACTTGCACGATTCTGAAAAAGGAAGCCGGAATTCCGCTTTAAGGCCAAATTGGTGCCGTGATAGCATTTCAGAACCGTTGGGTAGAAATCTCTTCATCTTTGCGGTGTCGCTGGCCCGGGAACGCCCCAGGTACGCCTCTGTAATGCTAAGGTGGCCACGAAAATATAAGAGCGATACCGGTGTTAAGGAGATAATCCGCGGTCATGACACTAAGGATAACCGGAGGAGAATACCGCGGCCGTCGCCTGAGAGTGCCGAATAGTGCAGACTTGAGGCCAACATCCGATCGGGTTCGCGGGGCGATATTCTCAATTCTTGGACCGGACTTATTGGAGGACGCCAGGGTTCTGGACCTGTACGCAGGCACAGGAGCACTGGGCATAGAAGGCCTTAGTCGTGGTGCTGCGTGGGCGGACTTTGTGGAGGCTAATGGGCGGAGGGCTCAGCAGCTGCGGGCCAATCTTCAGTTACTGGAGTTGTCAGGTAGTTCAAAGGTCCATACAGGCAAGGTTGAAACGGTGGTGGACAGGTTGGACGGTGGTTACGACCTTGTGATGGCGGATCCGCCTTATTCGGTGGATGACCTGACAGAATTAATGGAGATACTTAGTAAAAAAGGTACACTAGCTAATGAGAGTGTCGTAGTGATTGAGCATCGCCACGATACCGTAATCGCTGAGGTGCATAAAAGGCTGGAGCTCGTAACCCGACGACGCTACGGTGACACCTCGGTCTCAATCTACCGGGCTGGAGCTATCGATGACTAAGGCTTTGTATCCAGGAAGCTTTGATCCTGTCCACAACGGACACGTGGATATTGTGGAGAGGGCCTCGAAGCTATTCGATGAGTTGATTGTGGGGGTGTACGATACACCGCCAAAAAACCTGATGTTCACTACAGAGGAGCGAGTAGAGCTATTCCAGGAGTCAGTTAAGAACCTGAGCAATGTAAAGATTCAGCCCTTTCATGGGCTAGCGCCTAATGTTGCCAGGGAAATGGGCGCGGAATTCATCGTGAGGGGACTACGCGCGGGCTTTGACTTCGAGATGGAGTTCGAGATGGCGCTAATGTGGCGCAACCTGGCTCCGGATATTGACGTGGTGTGCATGATGAGTTCTCTGGAATATCAGTTTGTGTATTCCAGCCGCATCAAAGAGGTGGCTAAGTTGGACGGCAAGATAGATAACCTGGTGCCGGCCCACGTAGCAACGGCGTTGTATGGAAAACTTTAGGAAGTAAAAATCCGGCATTTAGGGGGAGGCTGTATGGAAATCGGACATATCGCAGATGAGTTGAAGCTGCTGGCTAGCACCGGCACCAAGGTACCTGGGTTCCGCCGCAAGGTGATGGTCGACATAGACCGACTGATTACGCTGGAAGATGAGATGCGTCAGTCAGTGCCCGCCGATATGCAAGAGGCCAATGAGGTCATCAAGATGAAGGAGAGCATCATCAATCAGGCCTACATGGAGGCCAAGCGCATCCGGGGAGTAGCCGAAGAGGAAGCCACCGCGCTATCATCGGCCTCGCAGCAAGAGCATGCCACCATGGTCGACGATTCCGAGATCCTGAAGGCTGCGGAACTCAAGGGGCAAGAGATCAGGGAAGAGGCCGCCTACGAGGCCCAGCAGATTCTGCAGGACTCCCAACGCAAGGCCTATCGCATGATCAATGAATCCGACAATGCTGCCATGAGCAGGCGTGACGGGGCCGACCACTACGCTCGCGAGGTGCTCTTTAATCTTGAGGAGCAGATGGCGGACGTTCTGGGGCAGGTCCGACGGGGCATTGATGCACTGAAGCTGGAGATTGAGGCTTCCAAGAAGCAGCAACAGCACGTGCAGCAGATGAATAGCAATCTGGAGCAGATTCCCGCTTAGCTGAAATATTGGATAATAAAAAAGGGCCCGACTAATTCATCCGGGCCCTTTTGCTTTGTCTTCGTCGGTTGCTATGCGGGTTTGTAAGCCCTTATGTTCATGCTATGCACGTCCGATGCCCAGCTCTGTTCGCCCTCCCAGGGCCTGTCCTCCAGAATCTGCACATCCACAAAGCCAGCCTCTCGCATCTTGCCAAGGTAGATGTCCTTAGGCTCGGCTCCCGATAGGCACATGACCCAGTTCTTCTTGTCTTCTCTTGCCTCGTCCGGCAGTTCGTTCACCAGCAGCATGTCCGATATGTAGGCGCGGCCTCCTGGCTTCAATATGCGGAACGCCTCCTTGAATACCTCGCTCTTGTCCGGCGCCAGGTTGATCACGCAATTAGAGATGATGGCATCAGCCGAATTGTCTGCCAGAGGAGTGTGCTCCATCTCCGTCAGGTGGAACTCGACATTGCTCAACTCCAGCTTTTCTGCATTGGAGCGGGCCAGATTAATCATGTCCTCGGTCATGTCCACGCCGATGACTTTGCCTTCAGCGCCGACAGCCTTGGCCGTGATGAAGCAGTCGATCCCGCCGCCGCTGCCGAAGTCCACCACGGTCTCGCCCGGCAGTAGCTCGCCGATGGCCGTGGGGTTGCCACACCCGGCGGACGCCATGACCGCCTCTACTGGCAAGTCCTTGATAAGCTCTACGTTGTACAGCTTGCTGGGATCGTCGCAGCAGTCGGTGGAACAGCATGCGGTGGCATTTTGGGCGACCTTGGCGTAGTTGTCCCTGACCAGGTCCTTTACTTCCGCGTTGCTCATTTCCGTTGCAGAACCCTCTTGGATTTGAGCGGATGGCTCTTGGCAGCAGTCGTCAGAGCAACAAGCAGCCGCTTCTCCGGTCGATTCCAGCTTAATGAATTCGGTCATAATATGCCTCCTGTAATTTGTCGTATTCGTTGTCGTGTTGGATGCCACGCCTAGTTTTTGTCGCAGCCGCACGCAGAGTCCACAGTAGCGCCGGCCTCTTTCACTGATGCGTTCAGGTATGGCAACACGCTGGCCCAGACTCGCGCGGCAGACCTATATGCCTCGTGGCCCTTCTCGGTAAGGCTGCACACCTTGCGCTGCCTGCCGTCGATGATCTGGCGTTCGCACTCGACGTAGCCACCGGCCACCATCTCCTTGAGCGTCGGGTAGATCATTCCGTCGGTAGGCTTGCACCAGCCCTCGCAGCATTCCTCGATGGACTTCGCGATCTCGTACCCGTGCATGGGCCTCTTATAGAGCATGCCCAGCAGGAAATACCGAGAGGCGCTCTTCTTGATAAGGCTCTCCCAGTACTCTTCGGATACCAAGTCCGGCTTCGCTGTTATAACCATACCTGTCCTCGCTATGCCTTAGCTGCCAATATATTGG
>CAUZQF010000146.1:0-6277 GCA_963581905.1 Dehalococcoidia bacterium | reverse complement strand
GTGTTGAAGTAGTCGTTACCACCAGTCAGCTGAAGTACAACTATAACCGGGGCCTTCTTGTCTACCGTTGTCATTCATTCCTCCTTTTTAGGTAACTGGGCCCGGCTACTAACAATGAGCCAAGCCTAATTTTCTCATCTGAATTGCTTAGCCGAACTGGTACTCCCTGGTGGAACCAATCAGGGCCAACATGTCGCCTGTACGTCGGGCGGAATCCTCGGGACTGCCTTCCCAGTTGATATCGCCTTCGGTCTGCGCCTGAGAGACCAATTCCTTGCGGGTATTATCCGACACAGGAAGAGGACCCATCTGATTCAGGCACTGCTCGACGAAATCTGCCGGAGACATTACCGGTCCATTGGAGCCCGAGATGCGCTCAACGATTCGCTTTACGCCTGGAAGGCTCGTGTCGCTGACCCGGTCTGCGACGAAGTTGACACGCTTCACAAGGGAACCGCTGTTGATCCACTCATGACCCGTATGCCAGCCTTCAACGCTGGGTGGATCCAAGATTTCTTGGCCCATGTAGCCAGGCTCACGCGCCATGGCTTCCAGTCGGGGATCAGGGCCGCTCAGGTCGCCGGTCATCCTGAGAGTGCCAACCACAACCTCGACGGGGTTCCTAACCTTCTTGTAGGCGGCCTCTTTAAAGAAGTCCGAGTTAAACATAAGGCGTAGAACAGGCAGAATCTCATAGTTGCTGTCCACAAGAGTCTTTGCCATAAGTTCAACCGCAGCAGGATTCTTGGGAGGATCGATATGCCACGCTGGAACCTGCTCCTCGTCTTCTACGAAGAAGTTATACAGGTGTCGAGCAATGAACTTGGCGCAGGCTGGCTGCTTCAAGATAATATCGATGATGTCTTCGCCGTTGAAGTTTCCGACTTCACCAAGGAATGTCTTTTCGGTGTCGTCGTGGTCTTCAGCACGATACTCGTACGTCCAAGCATGTCGTCCGTATGGGAACCGAGGCATCTTGGCGCCGATGGTCCACCCTGTGAATGCCCTTGAGCACTCGTAAACGTCCTTTTCTGTGTAGTTGCCCTGACCGAGAGCGAATAGCTCTAGAAGCTCTCGTCCCCAGTTCTCGTTAGGTGCAGCTTTGTGGTTCTCGTTGTTGTCCAGCCAGTAGATCATCGCGGGGTCGCTGGCAATCTTTACAAGAAGGGTCCTATAGTTGCCCATGCCCTCGTCGCGGAACATCTGGATCTGGTCGAGCAGATGGTTGCAGTTGTCAACCTTGGCGTTGCCGGTAGCAAACACATGGTGCCAAAACAGCGCAACCTTCTCCTGAAGTGGTCGCTTGGTATTCACCATCCAGTAAAGCCAGTTGGCCTGACCTGGAATTGCGGCTCCACCAGGCACCTCAGTAATCGGGTGATATCGGTAGAGGGTATAGTCGTCAACGGGCTCCTGGCTCTCGTAGTTAAGAAGCTTCTCGACGGTGGCCTCGTATCCATCCTCAGCCATCGCTTCAATCTCATCTCGAGTGCTGCCAAAACCCGCACGCCTCATTAGATGCGAAAATAGAGCAATATCTTCTTTAGTGGCCATGCATGTCCTCCTTCCTATTAATTGTTTGACTGTATTTAGTTCCCGTCTTTGCACTTTCTGCAACTGCGACAAGCATCAGGTACGCGTCACCTCCTTCCCCACTAGTCTTCTCAGATGAAGCGGAGGTAAGAGGTTCGCCCTGACAATCTGGGCACACACCGTAAAAGTCCACACGGTGGCGCAGAATACGGTATCCCGTGGAGTTCGAAATATCCTCGAAAGGATCCTTCAACTCCGCGATATCCAGATCTTCCACTTTTTCACACACCTCACATACGAGGTGGGGATGAGATCTGGGAATACGTCCATCGTAACGGTTGGATGCGCCGCTAAATTCAATCTCCAAAACCTGTCCGGTGTCCTTTAGCAGCTCAATAGTGTTGTAAATGGTAGCCAGGCTTGTGCCAGGGAAATAACGCTTTACTCCCTCGTGAATTTCACTCACTGAAGGGTGGCGATCACTGGCGAGGAGCACTTCAAGAAGCTGCTCCCGTCGTGGAGTCATGGTAACGCCTTTATCACTAAGCGCTGCCTTCATTTCGCTAAGCCTAGTCTTCAGGACTGCGCTCAGCATTGTAATTTCACCACTAGATATAGCTCTCTCTGTGAAATTTCCCACGAATTAGAATGATTCTAAAACAATATTTAAGGTAAGATAATAGAACGCACAATAAAAGTCAAGTATGGTTTTATCTATGAATTACATTATCACCCTTGTCCCTACTTAGACTGTAAAACAAGGTCTGGCGGCCGACAGGACTGGGAGCGATTTCAAAGGCTCATCAGCTCCGGAAATAAGAACTGTTTTGGTTGTCCAATTTCTACGTCGGGGCACTGATAATTACATTGCCTCTGAACATCACCAAATTCAGCGTTGACCGCCTTGTAATACTGTCCATATAATCGATTAAGACCTAGCTTACGATCGGCCCCATAAGTGGCCCTTGGTTCGCTAAAAAGGACCGCTAAATGGTCGTTTGCTGGGCACCGCCACAAGGAGATGCGAATGTCGATTCAACCTGTCATTCTGGCCGGGGGCTCCGGCACCAGGCTATGGCCTCTGTCCAGGGAGCTTTACCCCAAACAGTTCCTCCCTCTTCTGGGGGAGCGTTCCCTTCTGCAGGAAACTTTGGGAAGGCTTGAGGGCCTGCCGAACGTCGCAACGCCCATAATAGTGTGCAACGAAGAACATCGATTTCTGGTAGCCGAGCACCTGCGCCAGATGGACCTTTCTCCCAGAGCCATAGCGCTGGAGCCGACGGGACGCAACACAGCGCCTGCCCTCACGCTGGCCGCACTTATACTAGGCAGCGAGCCCATTTCAGGAGAAGACTCAGGCCAAACAACAGACGACAATACCGTTATGTTGGTTATGCCAGCCGACCACGTTATCAAGGATGTCCCTGCCTTCCAGCATGCGCTAATAAGCGGAGCAAAGCTGGCTTCTGCTGGCAACCTGGTGACCTTCGGCATCGTGCCAACCAGCCCAGAAACGGGTTACGGCTACATCCACAAGGGGGACAAGAACGGCACGGCGTTCCAAGTAGCAGAATTCGTGGAGAAGCCAGATCAGGACACTGCAGAAAAGATGCTGGCTTCCGGAGAGTACCTATGGAACAGCGGCCTCTTTATGATGACACCGTCCGTTTGGCTTGATGAGTTAGAACGACAAAGGCCTGATATCGCCAGCGCTTGCCGGGCCGCTCATGCTGCTAGCAACCTGGATGGCGTTTTCTACAGGCCTGATACAGACCTCTTTTCCGCGTGCCCATCCGAGTCTATAGACTATGCCGTCATGGAACAGGTCGGAGTGACGAGTGGCAGCAACTCTTCAGAATGTCTGGCTGTGCCCTTAGACGTAAGCTGGTCAGACCTCGGGACCTGGTCCGCCCTGTGGGGGGAAGGCTCCAAGGATGCAAAGGGCAATGTTATTCAGGGCGACGTGTACGCACACGACTCCATGGAAGACTCACTGCTAATAAGTCAGAGCAGAATGATAGCGGCGGTTGGCCTAAAGGACGTCATTGTCGTGGAGACATCCGACGCTGTCCTAGTAGCCCACAAGAACAGCGTGCAGGATGTTAAGGAGCTGGTCACTCGATTAAACAAAGATGAACGGCCCGAGCAGCATAACCATCGCAAAGTACACCGGCCATGGGGCACCTACGAAACGGTGGATGTCGGCAGTCGGTTCCAAGTAAAACGCCTCTCTATTAAGCCGGGCGCCGCGCTCTCGTTGCAGATGCACCACCATAGAGCAGAGCACTGGGTAGTGGTTTCCGGCACAGCGAAGGTCACTTGTGGCGACAAAGAGTTCCTTTTAACCGAGAACCAGTCCACATACGTTTCTGTAGGTGTGCAGCATCGCCTGGAAAACACTGGCACCATTACCACCGAGATTATTGAGGTGCAGACGGGCAGTTATCTCGAAGAGGACGACATAGTTCGATTCGAGGACCGCTACAATCGGCATAACAGCAGCTGATTGAGACCAAAAGAAGACAACCTATCCGCCATACAAAAATAATGATTATTCATAACAATTACTTCATTCCGGCAACACCGGGAGTTACAATAAATCAGGCTCGTGTAAGCCAATTTCGCATCGAATATTCTGAAATGATCTAAGTGGTGTTAATGACGCAGTCCAGCCTTCCCCCGTCCGAAGTCCCTATGCTCCCGGCACGTACCTTATTGGGTCCTGGACCCAGTGACGTGAACCCCAGGGTCTTAAAGGTGATGACCCAGGGCATGATCGGGTATCTGGACCCGGATTTTACCAAGATCATGGACGAGGTCACAGACCTGATTCGTCGTGTGTACCAGACCAAGGATGGCCGCACTATGGCCCTGTCCGGCACAGGCATGGCTGGCATGGAAGCGGGCTTTGCCAGCCTGGTGGAACCCGGCGATACGGTGATCATGTGCATATACGGCTACTTCTGCGAGCGCATGGTTGAGATCGGCACCCGAGTGCAAGCCAACGTGGTGCCTCTTAGGGCCGACTGGGGCGCGCCCTTTCCGGCGGAGTTGCTAGAACAGGAGTTGAAGAAACACAAGAACGTAAAGATGGTCAGCGCTGTTCATGCGGAGACGTCCACAGGGGTACGACAGCCTCTACAAGACCTTTCAAGGCTAACCAGGGAACATGATGCGCTGTTCATGGTGGACGCCGTGACGTCTCTTGGTGGCGTCGAGGTCGCCTTCGACGACTGGGGAATGGATTACGCCTACGCAGCCACCCAGAAATGTTTAGGCTGTCCTCCTGGCCTATCACCAGTCTCCCTAAGCGAACGTGCGTTACATGTCGCACAGAATAGGAAAAGCAAGCCCTTCACCTGGTACCTGGACTTGGGCATGCTGGCCAACTACTGGGGCTGGGGCGAGAAGCGCGTCTACCACCACACGGCACCCGTAAGCATGATTCTGGCCCTACGAGAAGGCCTCCGTCTGGTACTTGAAGAAGGCCTGGAAAACAGATTCAAGCGCCACGTCAGAAACGCTGCCGCTCTAGCAGCTGGCCTCCGGGCGCTAGGCCTTAAGCTAGTGGTCCCAGATGAGTACAGGCTTAGCCAGATCACGCTGGTATGGATACCGGATGGAATCGACGATGCCGAGGTCCGAGGACGACTGCTGATGAGCCACGGCATTGAGATTGGCGCAGGGCTTGGTGACTTTGCTGGACGAGTCTGGCGCATAGGACTGATGGGCGAGTCCAGCAAGCAGGAGAACATCATAACGCTGCTTTCTGCCCTGGAAAAAATTCTTCCCGAAGTCGGGTACGAGGTTGCGGTCGGGTCGGGCGTGAAGGCTGCGGAAGACGCTCTAGCCTCCTCATAATATCGACATTCAGGGCCGACCAGTCCTGCCGGCAATACTAACGGGAACTGGTCCATGCCCTCATGATCGCAAGTACTAAAGGCTGTTAGGCCACTTCGCCCATGTTGTATCGCCCGTTGCCGAACATTACAGCGATTCGCTCATGGCATACCACGTCTTTGGTATGCCCACACTGAAGGCAGGTGTCGAACTCTCCGTAGATGTCTCGACCTCCAATCATATCACCCCCGCACCTTGAGCAGGCCTTTAGACGCAACATCCTGCGCGACTGATTTACTGATTCAGGCCGTTGTACACGTAGTTCCATTCTCCAACTCCTCTCTGTGTCTTAATAGCAATTCCAGTGTTTAATGGTTGAAGTTGGACTAATTTAGAACATTCGTGCGCTTTAGTCAATATACGATTTGGCGCATTATTCAACCAATTCCGGACAGGTGTACGGAAGCCTCTTGGAGTCGGTGACAAAAAAATAGGGTGGGTCCATTCGGACCCACCCTATTCAATTTTGTTCTGTTTTACGGAACTTTGAGTATCTAGTTGGCGGCCTTGCTAAGCTCGGCGCCTGCTGTGAATCCCACACGCTTATGCGCTGGGACTGTAATCAAATTGCCAGCCTGACCGCCCCTGATAGGACGAACTTTCCTGGCCTTAACCTGTCTGACTTCAAATGAGCCAAATCCAGTCAGAACAACCCTGTCGCCTGACGACAGTGCATCCTGAATGCTGTCCAAAACGGCGTTTAGCGACGCCTCGCCCTGGGCCTTGGAGCCCTTCAATTTCGAAGCGACACGTCCTGACATGTCACTCTTTCGTAGGGTTGCCATTAGTACCGTACCTCCTCCTACAAAATTTATCCTAAAGCGGTTCTAATCCACATTACCAT
>CAUZQF010000145.1:0-6312 GCA_963581905.1 Dehalococcoidia bacterium | reverse complement strand
ATTTCTTGTTCGTCTACGTTCGAGAGGCGCACCCTGACGACGATCCCGCTTTTCCCGTACACAACACCATCGAGCAGAAGATGGAACACGCCCGCACAATGCAGAAAAAGCATGGCACGCCTCGCAAAATCCTGGTGGACTCGTTGGACGGCGATGTTCACAGGGAGTTTGGCGGCATTCCAAACATGAGCTGGATTATCGATCACACCGGCCGAGTCGCCTACAAAGCTGGCTGGACGATAGCTCCTGAGATACGAGATGCGATGGATGATGCCGTGCGAGTGCGACAGCTTAAGCGCGAGGCATCCGAAAAAGGCGTGAACTTCCGCACCTATTACAAGGAGTCCGTGTCCGCCCTTCGAAGTGGTCGCGCAGCGCCATAGGTGGGCTTGCACTATCTGATTTCGGACTGAAGTCCCATGCTCTCCCAGCGATGCTTGAGCAAATCACCTCACGAAAATACGTTGCTGTATCACAACGTATAGACTATTTACATTATTATCTGGTTAAATTGCACGTCTTGATGTAATTAATTAGCCTTGTTGAGGATGATGTTGGGCAAGATGGACATGCCTGGACCTGTTTCTGTAGATACCAGCATATGGCGGGTCGACAGGGAAAACCGCATCAACTTCATTAATAAGGCGTGGATGGATTTCGCCATCGCAAACGGAGCGGCCGACCTACCCGCCCGCGTCCTGGATACCGACCTGATGGACCACATCGTAGGCGACGATGTTAAGCGACTTGTCAGCGTCTTAATGGAGAGGGTACGCTCCACACAAGGCGCAGCCGTTCTTCCCTTCAGATGCGATGGGCCAGACTTTCGCCGGCACATGGAGCTAGTAATTATTCCGATTGAAAACAACGGATTGGAATTCAGGGAAAACATTATCACCACCTATGACCGTCATCCCCCGTATACTCCGGCAATTCCAGCCCGCATCTGCTCCCGTGCAGCTGGTGCAATCGCGTCCTATGCGATAAACAGTGGCTTGAAATCGACGATGCAATCCAAGAACACCACATATTGGCAGGAATCGAATTGCCGCCCTTATCTCACACTCTTTGTCCGGATTGCCACAGGACCCACTTCGGAAATACCAACGGCCACTAAGGCCTGACCACCATCTGCAGCTGAGTGGAAGGCTTCATTAGGGATTCGAAGGCACCCTGTATACCATCCAACGGCAGGAAATTGGCGTCCGACAGCATATGGTCTACGGAGACCTTCCCATACTTGATGAGGTCCAGCGCTATTGTCCAGTCTTCAGGCAGCGTCCCGAACGAGGCCTGCACCTTTACCTCCCGCGCCATCCAGTCAGACGTCATCAGAGGCGTCGGCTCCCACGCTATGGCCACAAGCATCACCTGGCCGTCCCTGGCCACGACATTCAGCGCCTGGTCCAGAGTTGAAGGTGAGGCCACCGCGGCGCACTCGAAGACGATCTGCGGGCCAACGCCGCCTGTCAGTTCCACAACACGCTCTTCCAGATTTTCCTCCAGGGGATTAATCACGACGTCGGCACCTAGCTTGCGAGCAGCCTCCGCACGAGCAGCCAGCGGCTCAGATACGAATACCGATGTGGCCCCGGCGGCCCTGGCCGTTTGCAGACAAAGCAGACCGATGGGTCCCGCTCCCATGACCAGCACAGAGTCGCCGAGCTTGATTTGCGACAGGCGCACCGCGTGCACTGTGACGGCGCAGGGCTCACATAGGGCAGCCTCTTCGTCCGAGACTCCCTCAGGAATGGGCACCGGTTCCCAGTCCTCCAGCAGAACGTACTCAGCGTAGGCCCGCATTCTACCGTTCTGCGGAAAGCCCATGGTCCTGTAGTTGAATCGCGGGTCCACCCGGCTTCCGGTCAGCACTCCCGGTGGAGGATTGCCGCCGCCGCCAACCACGCGGTCGCCGACTTTCCATCGCGTTACGCCTTCGCCGACCTCCGTCACCGCGCCGCAATACTCGTGCCCCATTACAGTTCCAGGAGGAGGAACATCGTACATGAATGCGTGCACGTCGGTTCCGCAAATGGCGCAGTACCTTACCTTAATCAAGACCTGCCCAGGCCCTGCTGACGGCGTTGGGACCTCCTCAACTATCAGACGTTGCTCTCCCTTGTACACAGCTGCTTTCATGGCGGTTTCCTTCCTGTCTGTCGCTCATCTGCCTAAATAGTCAATCGAGATAAAGTCTAGATTCTATGAATGCCTAAACGATGGCAGCCATTATACTGCGAAACCCATCACAACAAGACAGATTCCAGTCAGCAGTGCTGGCCCGGTATTAATAGCGGCAGCTAGACTGCGGTCGCCGAAAGAACGCCATAGCCGACCTTCGTGTACAATTCCCCTCGGCCATGGGATGCAACAGACAGTATCGCGCGGCCCAATTGGATTGATACTCACCCGCAGAGGTTATAGAAATAATGGCAGAACTCGCCGAACCGGGACTTGAACAGGGGCGTCTGCGCGTATCTGACAGAGTAATGGCAATTAGCGTGACTGGCGCGCACACTCTGGAGCATATCTACGGCCGCAGCTTTCAGGTACTCATACCTTCCATCTATGTGGCGCTGGGGCTAGCTCCCTTCCACGCAAGCCTACTGGAGGCCGTCCGCCAGATAACCAGCGGCTCCGTCAGCATGGCCAGCGGATTCTTTGTTGATATCCTGGCGCATCGCAGGGGGCAGATCTTGGCCTTCAGCTTCGCACTCATAGCGGTGGGCTACTTCCTTGCGGCAATCGCTCCCTCATACACCCTAATTCTCGTAGCGCTCGCATTAGCATCCGCAGGAAGTGCGCTATGGCACCCTCCGGCGCTGGGCCTGCTAGCAGAGCGCTATCCCGAACAGAAGGGTCTGTATATATCCCTTCACCGGTCAACGGGTAACATAGGGGACGCCATTGGGCCTCTGCTGGTGGGAGCGCTGCTGGGCTTTACCGGATGGCGATGGATAGCTGGAGGCGGGTCTCCAGTTATGCTGGTGGTCTCTGCCCTAATATTCGTCTATCTCTGGAACATAGGCGGACCCAAGCCAGAGCACATCGCTATCGGACAAAAGATGCGAGACCAGCTTACCAGCGCTCGTAGTGCCTTACGAGGCTCAGGCATGGGCTCAATATTTGCCGTATCGGCCCTGCGAGGTATGGGAGACGCATCTCTAATTTGGATCATCCCTCTCTACCTGACGCAGGACCTGGGTAAGGGCAATTTCGAAATGGCTTTCCATGTGGCCCTTTTAGCAGCTCCGGGTGTCATATCAGGGCCGCTTTTCGGTGCGCTCTCAGACCGCATCGGACGCAAGCCAATTATCGTATTCATAATGGCAACGGCGGTTCTGTTGCCCGTAGTCATGGTATTAGGGGCAGGAAACATCGTCACAACGCTGGCCATAGCAACATTCGGCCTCTTCTACTTCACGGTGAACTCCCTCACGCAGGCTGCCGCCATCGACATAGCGGCAGGCAAACGGCTGGAGGGAACCTTCATTGGCCTGATGTGGGGAAGCAACGCATTCTTTGGCGCAGGTACGGCCATCGTCGCCGGCCTGGTGGCCAGTAAGTTTGGCTGGGAGCCAACGTTCTACCTTGCATCTGGAATCTTCTTCATAGGGTTTATCGCATCTCTCCTGATGCCGTCCACAGGTAGATCTACTAGTGAAGCAGCCTAAAACGCAAATAGGCGGGTCGCATGCGACCCGCCTATTCTGCCTTTGTTACTTGGTTTGGGGCTAAGGCTTATTCGTCCTTAACGCCGTTGGACTGAAGAAAAACTATGGCCTTCTCTACAGTGGTGATGCCCTCGGCATCGTCGTCGGTTATCTCCACTGCATTATCAGGGGTGCTAAACTCTTCCTCGAAAGCCATGATGAGCTCCACCAGGTCGAGTGAGTCGGCGTTTAGGTCGTCTGTAAAAGACGCATCCAAGACAACATCGCCCTTTTCTACGCCAAGCTTATCTGCAACGATATCCTGTAAGCGTTCCATTACTGTAGCCATTCTGTTACCTCCACTAGATCGGACAATAAATCGATAAAGAAAAAATCCAAGCTGTTCCGTTAACGTTCTTTGCGAAAATTAACGGATTTATTATAAGAAAAGGACAGCGGGGAGTCTAGGCTTTTGCAGCTATATCCATGACAGAGCCTAGCACGCCGTTGACGAACTTGTGCGAAGTGTCCGCGCCATAGCTCTTGGCCAGCTCTACCGCTTCATTAATGACGACCTTGGGTGGAGTGGTATCATCGAGAAGCAGTTCATAGACTGCAATTCGAAGGATATTCCTGTCCACGACGGCCATCTGGCTCACGGGCCAACTGGGAGCGAAGAAGCCCATAATACGGTCAATCTCTTCCCAGTTCTCGAGAATGCCTAGCATTATGCTGCGGGCGAACTCCTCAACAGGGTAAGAGAGATCCATCTCTTCGATGTGGCGGTCGAATATTTCAGAGGTGTTGTGACTCACCGAGTCCCTCTCGTACAACACCTGCATCGCCACTACTCTAGAACGATGTCGCGCCGATCGCCCGCCGTTTCCGGCTTCTAGCGAATCAGGTCGGACTTCAACCGAATTTACCACTTCTAATTCCTGCTCAGACTTAAGATCGAATCAATATCACCAACGCTGGTGATTTCAGCTTCTCGTGAAATGCGTTTTACCATCCCGGACAGGGCCTTACCGGGGCCCACCTCAATAAACCGCTGCACACCAGAACCTACCATATAGTCTATAGAACGCTTCCACTGCACGCAACTGCACACCTGTGCCAGCAACTCCTGCTTCACGCTCTCAGCCGTTGTGAGGGGCTCGCCATTACAGTTCCCAATAATGGGGATCTCAGGAGTGTGGAATGTCATCGAGTCGATAGCTTCCAGCAGACCAACCTTGGCTGGCTCCATCAGGCCCGAGTGGAAGGCGCCGCCCACTCGCAAAGGGATTGCCTTCTTCGCGCCGCGAGCACTGGCAAGGTCGCATGCCCTGGCTACGGCAATATTGTCGCCGCTTATGACGATCTGCTCGGCGGTGTTGATATTCGATACGTAGGTGCCAGTCTCCCTGGCGATCTCTTCGAGAGTCATCTCGTCAAGGCCAAGGATAGCTGCCATGGTGCCGGGGTTCTTCTCGCAGGCCTCCTGCATAAGCTCGCCCCGCCTCTGGACCAGCCTTGCCGTGTCACCAACGTCCAGAACGCCAGTAACGGCCATAGCGGTATATTCACCCAGGCTGTGCCCTGCAGTCATGACGGGCTGCGGCAAAACGTCTGGTGACAGCTTCTCTTCCATAGCCTTGATGCAGGCTAGGCTAACAGCCATGATGCCCGGCTGAGCATTAATCGTCTGCCGGAGGGCCTCTTCAGGACCGTTAAACAGTATGTCCGTCAGTTTGCGGCCTAGGGCCTCATCAACCTGTTCGAAAACTTCGCGAGCGGCAGGGGACTCGTTATACAGCTGTTGGCCCATACCAACGGCTTGCGCCCCTTGACCAGGAAAGAGGTAACCAACTTCCGGGCCTTTCGTGGCCGACATAAACCTAAGAGTCATCTGACTGTAAACCCCCGTTTAACAACAATGGAGATGAATACTTAATATTAGTCGGCTGCGTCTGTAGCTACGACTTCGCGGCCGTTGTAGGTCCCACATGCGGGGCAGGCCCTATGAGGCAACCTGTCGCTATGGCACTGTGGACATTCTGCCAGCGTGGTTTTCTTTAGACCGAAGTGAGCTGTTCGCCCACCTTTACGCTTTTTCGAGTGTTTCTTTTTGGGAAGCGGTGGCATATCTTTTCCTTAATATTCTTTTCCATTAATAAACCAGTTGATCTATCTTTATCACTTTAACAGATGCCTTTTAGTTGGCATCCAGTGTTCCCGACTCAGCCAGGTCGAGCAGAGCAGCCCATCGAGGGTCTATCTCGGCCCCTAGGCAGCGGCACTCCTTTTCATTTAGATCGACGCCGCACCTCAGGCATATGCCCTTGCACCGGTCATTGCAGACAGGCTTCATCGGTGTATTCATTTCAATGTACTGTTTTGCTGCTTCCGTCAGGTCTAGCATATGGTTCCGGCTTATATAAAAATCCTCAGTAAACTCTGACGGGGCAACTAGTTTTGAGCCTGAACTAAAATCCACCAGGGGCAAGAATTCCTCTTGCACATCTAATTCCACCGGCTGAACGAAGTCCAATAGGCATCGACTACACGAGCATCTAACATGACTGCTCAGCTTAGCCTCTACCCAAATGCCCTTTTCCGTCCTGAGCATTCGAACATCGCCAACTATGCGGGAGTCATTACCAAACTCCTGAAAAGG
>CAUZQF010000144.1:0-6329 GCA_963581905.1 Dehalococcoidia bacterium | reverse complement strand
ACCAAAGGGTTTATCGCCACAGGTTCCGGCGAGAACGACAAGGGCCTCTCCCGCAAGCACCTCATGGATGCCGTCGAGGGTAGCCTTCGCCGGCTGGACACGGACTACATTGACCTGTACCAGATCCACTACTGGGATCCGAGGACTCCTTTGGAGGAGACTTTAGGTACGCTGGATGACCTTGTCCACCAGGGCAAGATTCGCTACTTGGGCTGCTCCAACCTGCCGGCGTGGCAACTGTGCAGGGCGCTGTGGGTCAGCGACAAGAATGGCTTCCAGAGGTTCGAGTCGGTGCAGCCGGAGTATAACTTCGGCAATCGGGACATCGAAGCAGAGCTATTTCCTCTGTGCGCGGACCAGGGCGTCGGCGTCATCCCATACCAGATCCTCATGGGCGGCGTGCTGACCGGGACATACGATCGATCGTCAGACCCCGGCAGTGATACCCACATGGCATCTCGACACGCTACCCGTGCCAAGAACACCTATTGGACCGACGAGAACTTCGATAGAGTTGATCGCATGAAGGGCATCGCGTCAGACCTGGGATGCAATGTGCCGCAGCTTGTCATGGCGTGGGTGCTGTCCAATCCAGTGATAACCTCTGTCATTGTGGGGTCAAGCCGACCAGAGCAGGTGGTCAAGAACGGACAGGCCGTCCAGGTCAAATTATCATCTGAAGTTATTCAGGTTCTAGACGCCCTGTAACTCACACCAGATTCAAATGAATTTCTCGGATTACATACACCAGTTCTCCTAGAAACTAGAGGGAGAATCTGCAAAATTTAGCCTTGGTATCTAGGGCATCGGGTGAGTCATCCGGACCTATTTGCCAAGCGCTTGCATGTTTCCGGCGCAAAGTTGCGGCATAGGTGGACTCCAAAATTGACCGTAATTTTGTACTGCAAAAACAGTTTATCGTCGGAACTCTCGAGTTTATCTAATGGATAAGTAAAGTTGTGGATTGGGCTTAGTTTGGCCAGGGTGTGTGTGATTGACGACGACTGAACCTCAAGTTGAAGATTTTCTGGCTGAAGCCGAGCGAGAGGCTGGCCGGTTTCAGTGGGAAGGCACCTTTGCGGATTACTTCCGCAACGTAACGGAGAATCCTTCTCTGGTGCGGCTGGCTCACAAGCTGGTCCATGATGCCATTATGTCCAACGGCACAAAGCAGTCCACCTCCACGGGCAAAACTGTTTACAGGCTTTTCGAGAATAAGATTTTTGGACAGGTCGAAGCCATTGAACAAGTGGTGGATTTCTTTGTGACATCCTCCAGTAACCCCGAAAAACGCAAACGAATTTTGCTTCTAGTGGGTCCTGCGGCCAGTGGAAAGTCCACTGTTGCCAACCTATTACAATCAGCGTTGCAGAGGTTTACTCGGACGGACGAAGGCGCGGTATACGCAATCAGCGGATGCCCCTTCCAAGAGGAACCACTCCATCTAATCCCGAACAACATGCGGCCCAAGCTATACGAGAAGCATCGCATCAAAGTCGAAGGGGACTTGTGCCCTCGCTGCCAGCGCATGCTGGACACCCAGTACAGTGGCGAAATTTCCCGAGTCCCCGTCAGTAGAGTTGTCTTCTCCGAACAGAAGGCTACAGGTATCGGATATCACGACGCGCTAAAGGACACGGATCCGTCTATGCTGGCCGGAGGTGCCGACGCCTCGCCGTCCAGTAACGGTATATGGCAGGAGCTGGTGGAGGGCCACGGTCTAGATGGCGCGTTCCATGTCGCCAACCGTGGTCTCATGGAGTTCGTCAGGATATTCCGGGTCGACTCCCAATCTCTGTCAACGCTTCTTGAGCTCGTTGAGGCCCGGCGTGTTCGTCTGGATAAGTCGGGCGCCGTATACGCCGACGAGGTAGTAGTGGCGCTGTCCACAGAGGAAGAGTATAGGGGCTTCCTGGCCGACTCTTCTTACGAAGCATTGCGCGGCAGGATTGTCCCTGTGCATCTGCGCCGGGGATATTGCCGAATTCGCGCTGTTTTTGTTGAACGGAAGCGAAGCCGTCAAAGCGGTGAAAGGCGATTTGGAGTGGTGTTGGGACCTAAATCCATCCAACGGTACTGCGGCTCAATACCAGTCCATGGGCCAGTAGACAGCCCTTGAACTCCCGCCGCAGGCGCCGTCGCAGAGCCAGGCAAGTGTCCGGCGGCAAACGGGCCGCTGGCGTACCGTGGTGGGTCGTGGCGATTGCACTGGTAATAGGATCGCTAGTGGTACTGTCCCGATTGCTCTAGGAATTTGCCAAACGGAACCGTATTGCTACCAGCCGGTGTACAGTTCAGTATCCGGATTCCAGTCCGTCCAGACGAACCAGAACGACAGATGTGACAGTGCTCTGTCCATTGTCTGGCCTTTTAGCTCGCCGTCTATGGCCCTGCCGGTAAATGCAGACCATGTAGATCCCGTTTCTTCATCAGTTAGGATCGTCTGCACTCCTGATGGCTCACCTTCAATTTGGAACGTAAGGTCACGACCGCCTACGTTGCGATCGTACACCAGCGCGGTGCCTGTGCCGCCGTCGAAGAAGACCAGTATGTCATTTCCAGAGAAGGTTTCGTTTACTACCTGAAGCTGGGCCAGCGTCTTGAAGGGGTTGGCCTTTGTGTTGCCTCCCAGGTCTACGCCGACCACCATCTCTTTTGTGTTCAGCCGCTCATCCACGTTTGCCTCGCCAATTACGCCCGCCCTGCCGCCACTGTAGTAGCCATTGCAGGTGTCGCTGCTGTACCTACCGTTCTTGTTCAGGGACAAGGTATCGGGGTGAAGCTCAAGCCACGCAGCCCATGTCGTCTGAGTTACTGGAATGACCTCTAGCTCTGTGCCCGCCAACTCCCCCTTAATGCCTTGCCGTAGAAACTGACTCCACAGCGTGTCTGTCTGGTGGTCGTACATAACGAGGGCATTTTTTATCAGCTTGCCTGACACGCCAAAAGTGTGCTCCTGTCCGTTGATCTCCCTGCCATACACGATGGTGGAAAAGCAGAGCGGTCACCACGTCACGGCGACGGGCACGCCTCCCACGACATCGTTCACGATCTCGTGTCGGCTTAGCATAGGAATGGAGTAGGCGCGGTTGTCGCCGTTAATTGACAGCCCCAACACCTGTTCGTCTGGGCGAAACTCAATTTGGGCCTGCTCCGCATTCAGGAACTCAGGATCTAGGATAGCCGGAATGGCGTCGTAGCCAAGTAGCGTGATAAGTCTCAGCTCCTGTCCTGTCGCGGGATCAAGGCTTACATCGGTCTGAGTCCCGTTTGAGCTGGAGGATGACCTGGTACTGGACGGAACGACGATCGTTTCACTGTTGGAAAACATGCGGGTGAAGGACTGCCTGACCCCCGGCACGAATACAACCACGGCCAATAGGCCCACCAGACCAAACATCGATATTTTTGCCACAGCACCTATATCTTCCTCCTACACCTCTACCTCAATGATCCAAAACCGGACACGAAAGGACGTTACATTTTTGATGCAGACAACATGCGAAAGGTGCGTGCTTGGGCGTGGAATTGGGAGCGGCTGGATGGCTGAGCGTTCGTGGCCGGGATTAGCCCAGTAGCCTGTCCGAATACCCCCAGCGCGTCTGATGCGCCTGAGAAAGAAACTCTAAGCTGTCCCTGAAGGCGGCGGTCTGTATCTCTTCTGTGGTCATGATGAGAGCGTCCTCTCGATTGTCCGTGTAATAGCCCTTGCGAACGCCTCGCTCGGTGAAGCCGTACTTCTTGTAGAGATTCAGCGCGACATGGTTGGAAATACGAACCTCCAGGGTCACGACCGACGATTTTTGTTCGATGGCCTGCTCTATTCCACCCACCAGAAGTAGCTCTCCGATGCCGTTGCCTCGGTGTTCCGTGCGAACTCCTATCGATACGATGTGCGCCTCGTCGACCAGCTGCCATGTGCCCACGAAGCCCACGATGTACTTTTGCCCCGGGACCCACGCTGCGTTCCTGCTGCCCAGTAAATCCCGGGCGCTACTAAGCAGACGGCTTATCGACAGCGGCGATTCAGCCGGCGCCTCGATCTCTGGGACAGCCGCGGCTTCTTGTCCTGGTTCGTAAAGGTCGTCCCTGCGCCAAGCCACTAAGTAGCGGGCCAAGCGATTGCGCAACTCGCGCTTAAAAGGAGTTGGCGGAAACAGGGTAGGGAAAGCGTCGCGCTCAATTTCGGCAGCCTGTGTGGTGTCTTCATCCTCCAGAGGACGGAGGGCGAAAGGCATAATGTTCCCCTTGGGGATTTTTTCGACTGCGCTCATGATAGGTCCCTGTGGTGCGGGTTAATCCTGTGTCTGCAGCGTCGGCCTGCAGAGGTGTATAGAAAGCACATTCTACCACAAGGCAAATACCTCACCTCGGCTGAATGCGTCAGGTGCTTGGACATTGCCTGCCATCCCTGTAGCTCAATGGCGACAAACTCTAGTAACTCCAGAGTAATTGTTGCTGCGATTTAATAGATTCGTACTGAATTAGTGGAACCTATGAAGGCGGAAATACGTCTAATTGGCATGAGGCCAAGGTTGGGGACTATCAAGCGAAGCCTAACCTAAAGATACAGAGCCCGTTATAATATCCAAGAGCAGAGTGCCTGAATTTGCCTGCCCGCTGTGTTAGCTTAGGCGAACTGGTGAAAGCGGTGATCAGGGCGTCAGGCCCTCGGCGAACATGAAGAGGAAAGCGCCATGCCAGTCCAAGACAACGCAAACGTAGATGTAACAGCTCTGGTGCACTTAGCGCAGCAGGGCGATACCACGTCGTTCGGTGAGTTGTACGAGCAGTTCTTCGATCGAATATACCGTTACGTGTCCTTCAAGACCGGTAGCGCCTCCGAGGCGGAGGACATTACGGGCGAAGTGTTCGTGCGCATGCTGGAATCCATACACAAGTTCAAGTGGCAGGGGCATCCCTTTTCGTCGTGGCTATTTAGGATCGCCCACAACCTAGTGGTGGACCATTTCAGGAAGAACGGCAAACGAAGTATCGTGTCTCTCGAAAACACGACTATACATGTGGAGGCGGCGGCAGTGGATATAGATGGCCACATAGACACCGAGTTATCCATGGGCGAGGTCCGCAAGGCCATGGTGGGACTGACCGAACTGCAAAAGGAAGTCATATCTCTTCGCTTTGCCGCTGGCCTGTCCGTCGCCGAGACGGCAGAAGCCATTGGCAAAAAGGAAAACGCCGTAAAGGCATTGCAACATGCGGGGCTGAAAAAGCTGCGTCGGTTGCTCAACCCGGAGATGCCGGCTCCATCGATTCTGGTACAGCAGCAGGAGATGTTGCACTGGAATGGCGGCTGGAGCACTCCTACGCCGCATTCCAAATGATGACGCACATGAAGCAAGACTTTGACGACATACTAAATGAATGCCTCGAGCGGGTAGCCGCTGGTGAGGACATTACTGCGTGCATCGAGCGTTACCCGGAGCAGGCTGAAGAGCTAGCCTCGCTGCTCAGGATTGCCAAAGTTACGATGAAGGTGGCTTCGGAAGTCTCACAGACTGACGACGTCAAGGCCAGGATATTGGCCCGAGTTCAGCAGAGGATTGCTCAGGCGGACGCCGGGGTTAGGCCCTTAGCCAGGGAACGAAAAGGTATTCAGAGATTCGTCCCCAGCTTCGCTGCTAACCCTGTCTTTAGGCCCGTGATGATAGGTTTCGCCGCCGTATTCGTCTTGCTGGTGGCCGCTGGCGGTAGCACATTGGCATCAGCGGATAGCGTTACTGGAGATCCGCTTTACTGGCTGAAGAAGACCAGTGAGACCGTGGCGCTGCAGATCCCACGGTCGGACGAGGGCAGGGCCAAAGCCCAGGCGCACCTGGCTGTAGTCAGGGGACAGGAAGTGCAGGTTTTGCTGTCCAGGGGGCGGCTTTTCGATGCAGAGCGAGCAGGCCTACGCATTCGGTATCACCTCAATGTGTCCGCAGATCACATCGGCATTCTGCTATCCAGTGATCCTGTGAAGATGACGCCCCGGCCCGCACAGCTAATGAGCGTGCCTACCGCCGTCGGCTTGCGGCAGGTGTTGGAGCGCGACGAGAGTACGGTAAAAAAATACCTTACTTCTCTGCTGGACGAAGCGCCGTCAACGCACCAGTTTCGCATCAGGCGGATCATTTACCATACGGACTATGGTTACCGCGTGCTGATTCAGGCCATCGACGAACGCAACAGCTTTGCGGTGGGCCAGCCGGTCTCCGGCTCGTCTCTCACAGGCTCCGCATATTAGCGTCACAGTGACCTGCCCCGGTCGGCCCTTTCGTTTTCATTCTTCCTTAAGCGACCATATAACTTTCGATCGTGTCTTTTAT
>CAUZQF010000143.1:0-6339 GCA_963581905.1 Dehalococcoidia bacterium | reverse complement strand
GAATTCCAAGGCGATGCTAGCCGATCTTATTGTCGCCCAGGCACATCGGGCTGTAGACCAAGATATTATGGTCACAACTTCTCCGTGTCTTCTGCAACGCCGGACAGACGCATCGGTGAGTGAGACAAATCCGCGGCTTCCTTCCGAGACTGCGCAGATAGTCGGGCTGTGTTTGCGCACCCGTAACAACGACGCAACCAATTGCGGACACTGATAGGCTCTACCTTGCCCTTTTTGACAGCGTTATAGTCCCCAGCCACCTCTGCGCGGTATTCTAGTTGCGGATCGTTTATGGGTCGTGGCTTGTTCGTTCGTAGACATAGGTTCGGCCGGGCAAACTAATTATGAGTGTGTCGTCTTCCACTATCTTGAATCCAATACTGAGATCCGGTGAAGAGGTGAGAGGTATATGTAGATTGGAAGCAGAGGAAGATCCATAACCAGGACCATGCGTGTAGGTGCACATATTCCGCCAGGGAATCAAACTCTGTCCCTGACCAGGTATGTAGCGAACGAATCCGACGGAATTGGTCTTGTCGTGTGCTTCGTTGGGGTTCCAGTCAAGATATTCATAATCAGGTGACCCCGCGTCAGGGCTGGCACTCCGCATGTAGACACGATAAGAGCCTCCATAGTCACATTGCCATGTGCTTAGGTCTGGTTGGAGTTGGTAGTTTCCGGTCTCTTCCTTCATCCAATCGTTTGATGTCCCAGAGACACTCTCGTCAAAAGTTAGTTTTGTGTTCACGACTACGAACGGTGGAACATACCCCATAATGTCGGCTGTCATTTGAGTCCGCTTCCATTGGCCATGCAAATGCGGGTTGTAAGTATGGAAACGTAGCGTGAGCGACTCTTCTACCCTCGTGACGTTGGTGATCACAAGCGCGATAGTTTCGTAGTTTTTGATCTCATCTTCGTCGAGCTCGTCCGACTCCACAGCGTCTGCGCATAGGCCTACTTTCATCCGACAAAACACATACTCGATTTCTTGGTACAAATCAATTGGAGGTTTTTCCCATTCCCCGTCGACTTTGGTTATTGCGGTTATGCGGAATGGTTCAGGCACTTCCGATAAATCAAGGTGCAGTCGGCTTAATTCGGGTTTCGTCTCCTCCTGAAATTCGAACAAATAGAGCCGTTTCGAGTATGGAGCGATGCTAAGGTCGAAGCGATCTTCAGTTCCTTTGTTCAGTTCAACAGGTTGCATCTCTAAAGGCCCGTTTCGAGGCGTGAACGCAAGCTGAGCGCCGTTGTCGTCCAACTTCTCGACAGGAGGATCTTGGTTGAACCCCATGACTGATACTTCTTGCCAGAGAGTCGGGAAGTCGCCCGGAAAGAGCATCGGAAGCTTCTCTAAAGCGTCTTGCCCACAGCAAGAAGCACGGAGCATAGCGCCAATGGCATCGATCCCGCCGCCGCCCGGCCCAAATTCCGCATAAAGCAGCGGAAAGAGGACATCGTTAGCTCGATCTGTGAAATCTTTCTCGAACCAGGTTGTCCACTTCTTTGTGGCCCTGAAATGTTCCATATGTGGCCGGGGCGGCTCGTAATGCTGGTTAACGATATGCTCCGCCCAAGTGGCGGTCCCTTCCACTAACCAATCAGGAGTGAACACCCTTTTGGAATACTGCAAGCAGTGGAAGAATTCATGGGTAATCGTGGCCTGCCACTCTCCAGAACCAAAGAGCCAGATGTGGCAAACACCGCTCTGTGCGCCGTAGTCAGTAGTCCAGTATCCAGAAGTGCCGGGATCCCAGGGTGCAGACTGATTCGCGTAGCCGTAAATGAAGCTCCCAACCGTTTCGCCGGGGACTGGCAATCCTGGAAAACTGATGGTGGTGTCCTCGTGCATCTGAATGTAGAGATTGTGCTTCCATCCTTCCAGATGGAGAACCTGTTCAAGCTCAGGGGTCACGCGGTTCAGGAGGTCTCTGATTTCCAATGCTCGAGTTTTTTGCGCTGGTGTGAGCCCACCGCCATTCGAGACACCTAAAATAGGGTCATATGGTTCGGGCAGGAGCCACGGGAAGCAAAAGTGAACCCATCCGTCATTTACAGTTGGAAGAATATAGAACGCCTTATAGCAAGAGTTATGCTGGGGCCACTCTGAGGAGGAATCGTCCATGATGTCTCCCAGCCAAGGCGGCGTAGGAATTGACAGCACCCGGGTTACTTTTGCCGCGCTAAGTGCCGCTGTGCGGGCCGTCAGATTGGAATCGTTTGGCATTAGCCGCCGGAGCACTGCGACGTATGGTTCCGGTAACGAATCAGCCTGCATAAGCAGTGTAGTGAACGCAGTATGAGATAGCGACGATGTTTCTTCCTCACCAGACACGAGCTTCATGAACTTCGACGTTTTTTTGAGGACCCCAAACTGGGCAAACACTTGATACATCAGCGCGTCGACGTCGCTGATGTATCCAGAACTGACGGCATCACTAATGGCACTCATATCGAGGATCCGTGGCACCTTGGACCCGGGTTCTTCTGTGGAGCGCGCGGCCAGCGTGGGCGGTACTGCCGCGGTGCCAGATTCTGGAGGACTCATCGGTGTGATCGGTTGAGCGGCTCCTCCGCCCTTAGCTGCAACCGTTACTTCGAGAGTGCGAGTTGGCTTCCCGTCTCCATCACACCCAGCTATCATTAGCAAGAGTGCCAAGAGCGGCAGGATTAGTTTCGTGAGCCGTATCCAATCCCGGAACATTATGGTCGTCCCTTCAACGGAGAGAGTAGGTGTAGAGGTTTACGCTTCGCTGCTCTCATCTTCCAAGTTTAATATGCTGATGAATGCATTAGTTATCGTGTTCCACGTCTCACTGAGAAGTGAAGTATATGGCTTCATATACTTATTTTAGAGCCGGATATGGCCAATGATTGCAAGGGATTTATGCATCTAATTCCTCATGCTAGTCGGTCCCATCCATCGGATCCACTAGATTGGATGCCCGCGTTGGCAGGCGACTCCCTCACCGGTGCCATTGCCTTAACATTCTGTTCCTATAATTCGGCAGTCACAAGCACTCTTGGCCGGTGTTGTTCTGCGACCTTATGGCACGTCGTCAATAAGCATGACGTGTGCGTCCTCAAGTTCCGACGTGCACTCAAACGCCCTGTGGATATTCGTGCGTCGGTCTTCCGGCGAAGCCATCTTCACCTGAGGCGACGTGTTTCTCGTCCGGCGTAACGCAGATTCCTTTACGGGGACACCTATGATGCGGCCGAGTTCCTAGCACAGGAGTTGCGATTGGTTGTAGCCTCGTTGGCGCTCCCTGCGGGAATGCAGCGGCACGGGCACCAGCGCGTCGATGGGATATGGGTTACGCTCCAGATATCTGGCCAGCATCAGCGCCATGGGTTGCGCCGCAATCCTGACTCCTCGATATTTCAGGTCTAGCACCATATGCTTCGCTGGCCCGTCATACAAGTATGGCGCGCGGGCACGATCAAATCGCGCGGAGTTTTCGAAGCACTAGTGGCAGAGCTGAGGAACTTCAGGGCTGGCGCGCAGGTAACAGTAAGGCCGGGTCAGCGGCGGCAGGTCCTGCTCGCAGCCCTCACACAGGTAGCGGCCTTCTGTGTTGCACACCACGCAATTCACCGGTAGGAGCACGTTCAACAATCTTGGTACCACCGCTGCTATGGTGCTGTCAACTCTTGTCTTCTTCAGATCATTCACAACGCGATACGCTTGCTCGCAACAACTTGCCCTGGTTCAAAGGCAATTAATTACCGAGATACTAAGACTAGAAATATTGAAGGTCAACCGGCCCACTTGGCCCAGCTGGCTCTTATGAGCGGCCATGCTCCTGCAGAAAGAAACCCTGGTAGAATGGGCTGCGTCTGGCCCGGCACACCGTCTGGCCGCTATGTTATCAATATGCGGGGCATTCCCGCGGAACTGGAATTGCTAAATAATGGCTGAGTTAACTAAAGAGCAAGTTCTGGAAATGGCCAAGATGGCAGGTCTAGCGCCTGACGACCAGCGGGCAGAGGTTATCGCGGCCAGGCTGGGCGCTGTGCTTCAGGCTCTCTCAGAAGTTCCTGACGAGTCGGTGGCAGCCTACCAACCTGCTCTGACATTTGCGCCTGTAGTTAGTCCGATCACGAATAAGGAAACAAAGTCCAATGAGTAAGACCGATCTTCACTACCTGAGTATATCGGACGCCGCAGCCCTTATCAGGGCCGGAGAGCTGTCTCCAGTGGAGCTTACCCAGGCATACCTCGACCGCATTGAGTCGCTGAACGGCCGCTTGAACGCCTACATCACCGTGATGGCGGAGGCGGCGCTAAGTCAGGCCCATGAGGCTGAGCAGGAGATTCAGAACGGCAACTACAGAGGCCCCATGCACGGCATACCTGTGGGCATCAAGGACATTATTTATACGAAGGGCGTGCTTACGTCGGCGGGCTCCAAGGTGTTGGCCGATCACATCCCGGACGAGAATTCACCAATAGTGGACAGTCTTCATTCAGCGGGCGCGGTCATCCTCGGCAAACTGAATCTTAGCGAGTTCGCCATCGGCGGCACCATAGACCATCCTTACGGCACCCCGCGTAACCCCTGGAACACAGATCACACCGCTGGCGGCTCCAGCAGTGGCTCGGGCATTGCTGCGGCAGGAGGGCTATGTGCCGGAGCGCTGGGTTCGGACACCGGCGGCTCCATTCGAGGGCCAGCCTTCTTCTGTGGCCTCGTAGGCCTGCGACCGACATACGGCCGGGTGACAAGGCATAACGTTGTCCCCATGAGCTGGCACCTGGACACGGTGGGGCCCATGACGCGCACCGTGCGAGACTGCGCGCATATGCTGAGAGCCATTGCGGGGCAAGACCCCAACGACGCCACAACCAGTGCACTGCCAGTGCCTGACTACGCGGCCTTTATTGACGGCGGCGTGCGCGGGCTGCGCATTGGACTTCCCACCGAAATGTTCGATGACGACATTGTGGATGGTGATGTCAAAGAAGCCATCATGAGGGCTATAGCTGTGCTGGAGGAGTTGGGAGCCACGTCTGAGGACACAAACCTGCCAACCTCAGCGGGCAGCGGAGCCGTGTTTATCGCCACCGCCGACGTAGACTCCGCGGCGTACCATAGCGACTGGCTGAGGAGCAGGGGAGACCTCTACGACTGGAATACACGGACCAGGTTAGAGTCGGCGTCATTAGAGCCGGCGTGGGCGTACATCAAAGCCCAGCGCATTCGGGAGAAGCTACGCCAGGAGTTGCTGGAGGCCTTGGACAAGTACGACGTGCTGGTCATGCCAACTGGACCTGTGGCCGCGCCAACCATCGCAGCGTCCACAGGCAAACCAGGAGGCTATTACCAGGGCGATCGTGACCTGGTACGCAGGCGATACACCAGCCCTGCGCCTCTGGCAGGACTGCCCGCCATTTCCGTTCCCTGCGGCTTTTCGGAGACGGGACTACCCATCGGCGTGCAGATCATCGGAAAGGCCTTTGACGAGGCCACGCTGTTCAGGGTCGGTCAGGCCTACGAATCGGCCACCGATTGGCACACGATGCACCCGGACATCTAGACCCTACCTCTCTCTGAGGACAGTATTGAAGGCGTCGATGCATCCCACTAACAGCGTCATGACTTCGAAGATCTGTAGTCTGCCAATCTCAGGCCTGATGTCCTTGAGAATCGACTGGATGTAATCGATGTTGGTCGAGCTATCCAAAGCGGCCGGACTCTCCTTGGCAGAGGCATCTACCACTTCTGGTCGCTCCGGCCTATGAACTCGTTGCCGGTGATCCTGATGAAATCGTTGAGGTACTCGACAGACATCTTGACGTGGTTATTGAAGTTAGACGTTGACTCTTTCTGCAGGTGCGACGCCAGCGAGTTAATAAGCTTCTGAGAGTTCTTTTGGCTCCGGTGCTCATAACAGAACATCCTCATAACCAGTTCGTTTCCCAGAGCTTCTTCGAACACAACTGGTGAACATCCCGCAAGAATCAGATCGCCGTATAGTTCCGTGGCGCGCGTTAGTAGCGTAAGCTGTCCCACCAGTGCCGGACCAGCCTCCCGCAGCTGCGTTCGCACTCCGCTGACGGCCTTTGCCTGAGGAGACGAGTTCCAGCCAGAGAGGCACATGGTCGCTGCGAACTTGTTGTCGTTCTCCAGGGTGGATTGCAAGCTGGCCGGGCCGAATTCGGGACCTAGCCGGAAGTAGACCTGGTCTGCGATGTTCGATGCACCGCTTATCAGGGGTTGTAACGACAGGAGTTGGGCGGCCAGTTCGTCAGAGTAGGCTACGGCAGTCTGAAGGTCGTGCCTTATTACTCTGGCCTTCTCCGCTAGCCGGTCGCTCTAGGATTCTTGCCAT
>CAUZQF010000142.1:0-6395 GCA_963581905.1 Dehalococcoidia bacterium | reverse complement strand
TCGAACGGCCAATCGCTTCCCATCACTACCTGGTCAATGCCAACCGTGTCGATGAGGAATCGCAGAGCATCTTCACTGTGTGTCAGGCAGTCGTAGTAGAAATCGCTAAGGTATCGGCTCGGCGGCTGGGCCAGCGTCGCCCTCGCCTCGGAGCGCACCTGCCAACCCCGGTCCATCCTGCCAGCGCCAAAGGCCGTGTAACCACCGCCGTGCGACAGGCAAATCTTGAGATTCGGAAACTTGTCCATCACGCCGCCGTACACCAGCGAGGCGTACGTTACCGTTCTGTCCGCCAGGTTGCCGATGGTGTTGTTCAGATGATAGTTGTTAGACCTGTACTTCACCACTGTGTCCGACTCAGACTGGTGGAACAGGATCACCGCGCCCATCTCTTCGACAGCCTTCCAGAAAGGCAGGAAATCGTCCTCGCCCATTGGTAGACCGTTCACATGGTCATTGATCTGCGCGCCCTTGAGTCCGAGCTCAGTCATGGACCGATCCAACTCGGTTATGGCCGCATTGACGTCCTGCATGGGCAGGGTGCCTAGTCCCATGAAACGATCGGGCCACTGCTTGATCAACTGGCCAAGCGAGTCGTTGCAGTCTTTGGCAATCGCCAGGCAATCACCGGTCGGCAACTCGTAGTTGTACAGCCTTGTCCAGGTAGAGAGAACGTGAACATCTACACCAAGTGAATCCATGTCAGCAAGGCGCTGCTCAGGAGTGAACATCATCTTTGGTATAAGATGTGCCTCCTTGCCACGACGTGTAAGGACGTTCTGGCCGTCCCCAGTCTGCATCGTGTACCCATGCCACTCGCCTCCGTTGGCCAGGTCCGTAGCTTGATGGGGCATTATGTGCGCATGGATATCAATACTTGTCATATTTTCACCTAGTCCTTATGTAGATGTCTTCACTGAGACAGCGGCCAATGCAACCAGATGCCGCTCCTCAGGATTACTCAAATTCCAAAGATGCCGCTCGAAGACCCGCCAACAATCTGCCGGCTGTCTCCATACAGCGCTCGTTTGCAGGCGGCATAACGGGACCCGCTAAAGAGTCTCTGTGCCACCGCTCCAGCGGCATGGACTTCAGAAAGCCCCTGCCACCCGCCATTCTCATGGCCTTCTCTGTGACCTCTGCGCCTACCTCGGCGCAGAAATATTTTGCCTGGTTTATCGCGAGCATTTTCGTTTCGGTATCGCCTTCGGCTACCGCTCGCGCCGCCTCTAACATCATTAGCCGGGCCGCCCGAATGGATGTGCCCATCTCTCCGATAATGCCTAACGTAGGTGCGTTATCATCAAGTGTCGCTGAACCTAGTGCTGAGGACAAACCTTTGGAGTATTCGACAATGAAGTCGAAGGCCGCTTCCCCAATGCCTATGTAAGTCGCCGAATAGCCCAGGGCATAACCTGAGAGATCGACGTCAAAAAGCGCTCCTGGTTCGCCTACTATATCCTCTTCACTTACGGGACTGTCGTACCGAATCGTATGACTAGTTGTGCCACGCATCCCGGTCGCGTTCCATTCGCTCTCCACTTCGACGCCCGGCGCCGACCTTGGCATTACCGCCGTTAGCAGACCGCTTTTCGCCGTAGTATGGCCCTCCAGCATTCCCGACAAGAAGAAGTAGTCTGCCGAATCGCCTATGGAGCAGAAGTGCTTCACACCTCTTACCTGATAACCGCCCTGTATCGGCGTGAACAAAGTCCTAAGGACGTACTTGCCGCGCCAACTGGACTCCGGTTCGCTGGTTATGGATGCGAATAGCTTTCCCTCTTTGACAACCTCATCGAAGTATCGTTGCTTCTGCTCTTCTGTGCCCATAGAACCGATTAGCCCAAGCACCGTTGAGTGCATGTTAAAGGTCAGCGCTGTTGCGGAGCAGCCCTTTGCTATCTCCAAAACGCACAGCGCATACGTTAGTGGGTCTACGCCCAGGCCTCCATACTTCGTCGGCACCGTCATGGCCAGAAGGCCAGCTTCCCTAAGGTCGTCGTAATTTTCCTTGGGAAACTTTGACTCGATGTCGTACTGGCTAGCACGGCCAGCAAATCTCTCTCTGGACAGTGTTGACACTTTGTCCACCAGTGTCTGCTGGTTCGGCGTCGAATGCATCGACGTTAGAAGGCGCACCTAATTTTCCTTGTGTTCTGGCTGCTCTGAATGTCCGGCACTGCAGGGTTGGCAATTACCGGACGGTTTGTATTCCATTCGAATCTATATGCCCAGTAGGTCTTCAAGATTCCGGTAGAGAATGGCCTCTTTCTCTTCCAGGGACAGGCTCTCCATGTCCATTAGCCATGCCACAGGCCAGTCCAGCATCATGTCGAAAGGCCAGTCTGTGCCGAACAGAACCTTGTCAATGCCCACCGTGTCGATCAGCATGCGTAACGCGCGCTCGTCGTGGGTGAGGCAGTCATAGTAGAACATCTTGATGTAGTTGCTTGGCTTCTGAACGATGTTCACTCTTGCCTCGCGCCGGACGCTCCAACCTCTGTCCAGTCGGCCTATACCGAAACAGGTGAACCCGCCGCCGTGGGAAAGGCAGATCTTCAGATTGGGATGCTTGTCCATGACGCCGCCAAAGACAAACGAAGAGAACGTTACGGTGCGGTCTGCCAGGTTCCCGATGGAGTTCGGCAGGTGATATTTCGTCGTAAGCGTGCTAACCACCGTGTCGCCGCCCTGATGGACCAAGATGACAGCGCCCAGCTCCTCAGCGGCTTTCCACAGAGGAAGAAACTCTGGATCATCATAGTTCTTGCCATTGACATGGTCGCCAATCATCGCGCCTTTGAGGCCCAACTGAGTCATGGACCGCTCAAGCTCTGCCACCGAAGCCCCAACATCCTGCATAGGGAGATTGGCCAGACCTGCAAAGCGGGTGGGGAAGTCTTTGGTTAGTTGAGACACATAGTCGTTGGCTTCAATGGACATTTTCGCTATGTCCGCAGCGGGCCTATCGTAGTTGTAGAGGTAAGCGGTCGTTGAAAGAACCTGAACGTCAACGCTCAAGGAATCCATATCCGCTATCCGCTGTTCGGGGGTCCAAGTGGTTCGGGGATTATTGTTCGACATACCACCGTTGGTGGCTGGAATGCCGTACCAGTCCTCGCCCTTCTCCGCCGCTCGGATGTAGCCCTCGGGGGTTATATGGGCGTGTATATCAATACTCCGCATGTTCGTTCCTAACTCCTTTTTTCGGTGTCCGGGCGAACCAACTCGTGGCTAACTTACCCAGACATGGGTCAGTTCAATTTAGACCTGTCAGGCGAGTGACTAAATATTCAGCAGGCCTTCAAGGTTCTTCCAGAGAATCATCTCTTTCTCGTCCTGGGTTAGGCTATCCATACCCAGCACCCAAGCCACAGGCCAGTCCAGCTTCATATCAGCGGGCCAGTCGGTGCCTAGTACGACCCTGTCCGCCCCTACGGAGCTGACAAGATATCGAAGGGACGCTTCGCTGTGCGTAAGGCAGTCGTAGTAGAAGCTGCGCAGGTACTCGCTAGGCGGCTTCTGTATATTGACGCGAGCCTCCGGTCGGACCTCGTAACCACGATCCATGCGACCGATGCCGAAGCAGGTGTACCCGCCTCCGTGGCAAAGACAAATTTTGAGGTTCGGATACTTGTCCATGACTCCGCCGAACACGAATGTCGCGAACGTAATGGTCCTGTCCGTCAGGTTGCCAATGCTGTTCGGTGCGTGAAACTTGTTCAAACGAGGGTTGACTGTCGTCGGACGAGCCTGGTGGATCAGTACAAGCGCCCCCATATCCTCCGCTGCTTTCCAGAAAGGATCGAAGATAGGATCGTCATAAAGCACGTCGTTAACGTGGTCATTTATCATGACACCCTTCATGCCAAGGACGTTCATAGCTCGGTCCATCTCGGCTATGGCAGCGTTGATGTCCTGCATAGGCACATTGGCCAGTCCAGAAATTCTGTCCGGGTGGTCGACCATCATCTCGCGAATTTCGTCATTGGTTTCTCGCGCAATGGCCGCAGCAACATCCACAGGCTGATCGTATTTGTAGAAGGCCACATTGGCTGTCACAACCTGGACATCAATACCAATGGAGTTCATATCTTTGATGCGTTGCTCAGGGTCCCAATGGTTCATGGGATTGTCTAGTTCGCCCTCATCCGCTGTCATTCCATGCCATTCCTTACCGTTCTTCATGGCATGCTGAAAGCGCTGAGAGGACAGGTGTGCGTGTATATCTATAGTCCGCATTTTCAGTTGTCCCAACTCCTTTTATTCGGGTTGTGGGCGTTTTTCAGGTTGTGGGCAATTTAAGTTTCAGAAGCAAACCTTTAACTTTAACCCAAGGCGTTCGGTGCCGCTGCCGTGAGTCCTATATTACGATGTAGGTGTTGCGGGTCAGCCAGCGCAAAGCCTCCGGAACGATTAAATGTTCAGTAGTTTCTCTAGGTTCTTCCAGAGAATTGCGTCCTTCTCGTCTTGTGTCAGACTCGCCAGACCCAGTATCCAGGATGGCGACCAGTCGATGGACATATCGGCAGGCCAGTCCGTGCCGAAAACGACCCTCTCTATGCCCACACTGTCAATTACGTATCGCAAAGACTCCTCGCTGTGAGTCAGGCAATCGTACCAAAACCTGCTGAGGTAACTGCTTGGCTTCTTGTTGATGTTAATCCGGGCCTCGGGCCTTACTTCCCAACCCCTGTCCATGCGGCCAATACCGTAGCACGTGTAACCGCCAGCGTGGGACAGGCAGACCCTCAGGTCCGGGTGCCGCTCCATCACGCCACCGAATACAAAAGACGCAAAAGTCACTGCCCTGTCCACCAAGTTTCCTACGGTGTTTGGCAGGTGGTAATTGGTGGTGCGATGCCTGACCGATGCCTGGCTGGGTCGCTGGTGAATGAGGAGCATAGCGCCCATCTCTTCAGCAGCCTTCCAGAAGGGCTCGAACTCGGGCTCGTCATACTGCTTGCCAGAAACATGGTCGTCGATCATGACGCCCTTGAACTTCAACTGCGTCATGCAGCGTTCAAGCTCATTAATGGCCGAGGGGATATCCTGCATAGGCAGAGTACCCAAGCCAGCAAAACGAGTAGGGTAGTCCATGGTCATCTGGTAGACCTCGTCGTTACACTCCCGTGACGATGCCTTGGTGACGTCAAGATCCCGATCATAGAAATAGAATGGGCTGCCGGTGGAGACGACGTGTACGTCGACACCTAGTGAGTCCATATCTTGTATTCGCTGTTCAGGGTTCCATGAAGCCCTGGGAGTAATGGGAAGCTGTCCCGGCGTTAGGCCGTGCCACCCCTTACCTTCCCGAGTAGCCTTCACATAGGACTGGGGAATTAAATGAGCGTGGATATCTATACTGCGCACGTATACCTCCGTGTGTATATTTCTAAGGTGTTGGGTCTTATTATTCGCCGCGTAGGCGTGGGTCGAAAATGTCCCTCAAAGCGTCACCAGCGAATGCAAATCCCATAACGGTGAACATGATGGCCAGGCCCGGGAAAATGACTATCCAGGGTGCTGTGACGGCGTATTGCGCCGCTACCGTGACCATGCGTCCCCACGATGGGAATGGTTCGGATATGCCGAGGCCCAGATAACTAAGCCCTGCTTCCGTCAGAATAGCAGTACCAAACATTGAGGACATAATGATTAGGAAAGGTGCGACTGTGTTTGGCAAGATGTGGCGCAGAATGATCCGTGTGCTGCTAGCTCCAATTGCGTGAGCAGCAGTGACATAATCCGTTTCACGCAAGCCTATTGTCGAAGCCCTAATCACCCGAACGCCCCTGGGCATTATTGTCGCTGCGATCGCAAGGATTACGTTAGTGAGCGTGTTCCCGAAAACCGCCACTACCGTCAAAGCCAAGATCAGGTCAGGGAACGACATCCACATATCAACCAAACGTTGGACAATGGCGTCGAATTTACCCATGTAATACCCTGAAAATAGACCCAGCATCGCGCCGAGCCCGGTGCCTACTATCACAGCGGCGAATCCAACAAGTAGCGAAATACGGGCGCCCGCAACGATCCTGGAGAAGCTGTCACGACCAAAATTATCAGTGCCAAAAAAGTGCGTTAAGTTAGGAGCGACATTGATAGCATCATAATTTTGCGCTTGGTATTCGAAAGGAGCTATCCACGGAGCGAAGAGAGCCACAATCGCTACAAATGCGACGATTAAAACACCAATGGCCCCCAAGGGTTTACGTCGAAAGTAAAACCCCATCTGACTGAGCATGCTCGCCCTACGCGGCATAGTCAAATCGCCAATTTGATCTCTGTTAATTTCCGAGCTACTAGCCATATGTGGTTCTGTCCCCATTCTCTGCATGCCAGCGCGGCAAGTTAACTATTTTGAAGTACAGTGGGCGCATCGCCCTAAA